>DASTBJ010000547.1:0-8813 GCA_035712125.1 Terriglobia bacterium | reverse complement strand
ATGGTTCCCGTGCAGGGAGAGTCGCCTGTATCAAGGGTTGATGTTCTGACGATGCGAGCGCTCAAGAAGAACTGAGAAAAATCGGGGCCAGACAGGAAATTGGTGACCAATTTCCTGTCTGGCCCCGATTTTTCTCCCCTGACTTTTTCCTTTTTATTTCTCGAGCTTCACTTCACGTTCGACTTTGCCACGCACAAGCTTCAGCGTGAACGGCCCAGACCTTGACCGCACTTCACGATTGAAATCCTGCACGGTGAAGATACTTCTGCCGTCGACGGCAGTTACAACGTCTCCGGCAAGCAAGCCGGCCCTGGATCCTGCAGAGTTGGCGTCGACAGAAGAAATCAGAACACCCTCGCCGCCTTTGACCCCAAAAAAGTCGCGCAACTGCGGTGTCAGCGAATCCACGCGAATTCCGGCTTGAGTCACAGATGTGGTGTTAAACACCGTAAATGGTTGAACGTGGTCGCGGATCTGATTGCGAAAAACATCGACATTCCCATCCCGAAACGCGACGAAGTCCTGCGGCTGGAAATGTATCGGACCAAAGACGGACTTCTCCGCGGTTACTTTCAGAGTCTGCTCAACCTTGTCGCGGCGAATCACAACGTCAACGGTCCGTCCCACGGGTGTCTCGCTAACGAGCCGCGTGAGTTGCAGGACGCCAACAACTTCCTGCTTGTTAAATTGAACGATGACGTCATTGGCTCTGATTCCCGCTCGCTCAGCAGGACTGTTCGATTCGACGCTGCGCACCAGGACGCCTCGGTCCTGTTGTTCTGTGACCGACACCCCAATCCAGCCACTGTCCTGGGCGAGTGCGGGAACCGACGTCACAACTGCCGCGATGACGGCAAGTAAACCTTTCATGGAACCGATCCTCCTCAGAAATGACTTCGAAAAAATAGATGACGGCAAGTGCAGTGCGGTTGGCAGGCGTTAGTCAATACCCGCAAGACTCAGGAAGCTGGCGCGGCCGCGTTCGAAGTCGGATACAACGAGATCTGCTCCCGCAGCTTCAAGGTCTGCTGCAGTGTATGCACTGGTCGCAACACCGACAGTTCGGAATCCTGCTTCTCTGCCGGCGAGGATATCGCGCGGAGTATCCCCGATGACAAACGTCTCTCGAGGATCAATGCTCACCCCTGTATGACGCGCTCCCTTTTCCGCTGCCTTTCTCACCAGCTCTGTACGGCTCTCGTGGTCCGAGCCAAATCCACCGAATTCAAAAAAACGATTGAGGTTTCCGCGTTCCAATTTGATGCGCGCGCCGCGTTCGATATTTCCCGTGGCCAGGCCGCATGCGACCTGCGGGTGCCCACCAAAGTCCTCCAGAAACCGGAGGATTCCCGGGAGGACCGTGTAATCTGTCGATTGCTGAACTTCCTCGGGGAGCAGTCTTACGTACATTTCCAGTATTTCTTGCAGAACGCCGGGGCGGGGGATTTGGGCACGGGCGGTGAAGACTTCCCGAATAATGGCCGGATCTGTCTTGCCGTGGAGCCGCACGCCATCCAAAGCGTTGACAATGCCAACAACTTGACAGATGGCACGATTGAGCGCACGACCCCCTGCTCGACCGGTTGAAACGAGGGTTCCGTCGATGTCGAACAGTAGCAGCTTCACGCTGCCATTTTAGGCCAGGGTGAGTTCTACTTCAGGCTGGAGAAGCACTTCCGCGGTGTGCAGGTCGACAGAAAGCTCCAATCCACAGGGTTCCTCTTCACAAATAAAGCTCAGAGACAAAGCCGAGAACAGCATCTCGTTCCCACTTCTACACGACGGGCAAATCATATTGCACCTCCAGTTCTGGCGATTAGGATGCACTTCAGGTTCCAATCCCGGGGGGCGACGGGACGCGGCCAAATAGGCTTTAACGATCCCGGAGATTTGTTTATGCTCATGCGCCATGTCCGACATCACTCTTGAAGAACTGCGGGATTATTCGGAGGCGTCGTCCACGATGGTTACGGCAGATGCGCCATTATTTGGCGTTGTGATGATTCTTCATGGCCGGGTCCTCAACCGAGGACCCTATGAAGGTTCAAAAACCGGGGCGAGCATGGGATTTCCTCCCCGGGAGCACGTCGTTGCGGAGGCTACCCGCTTCTGGATTCAGAGTGACGACGGCGTCCGCGAGCTGAAGACCCGCGAGGACATGTCGAAACTCTTGCGGGAATACCAGCGTGCAGCAGGAGCCAGCTAAAGCAGAACAGCTTTCCGCCGCTGCGTCATTCAGTCGCAGCCAACGCCTCAAAGCCTGCCTCATCGGATGGGCAGGATATTTCGCGATTTCCCTCATCGGCTGGACGATCCGTTGGCGGTCCGAGGGTGACGAACATCTGGAGGCCATCTACAGGTCCGGCAGCCGGGCCATCTTTACGTTTTGGCACGGACGGATTTTCCCCGCGACTTTTTATTATCGAAACCGCGACATTGTCGTGATGACGAGCATGAACCTGGACGGGGAGGCCATCGCCCAGTGCATCCGAAGACTCGGATACGACACCGCGCGAGGATCCAGTTCCCGCGGTGGGATGAAAGCGCTCGCGGAACTCGTCCGGGAAATCCGGGCCGGAAGGGATGCCGGTTTTACGATTGATGGCCCACGCGGTCCGCGTTACATCGCCAAGCAGGGTCCGGTGCTCCTGGCATATAAGACTGGCGCTGCGATCTTTTGCTTCCACGTCTCCATGAAGCACAAGATTCAGCTGAAAAGCTGGGACGAATTTCAGATTCCCCTTCCCTTCACCAGGGCGATCATTTTGAAAGCGCCTCCGATCTGGGTTCCTCGCGACTCAAGTAAAGACCAGCTCCGAGATCTTCACGAAAAGATGCAACGGGTTCTGGATGAACTGCGAATTCGCGGAGATGCATGGTTTGTCCGGAACTGAAACAGCTTTTCTGAATCCCGCCGCGCGCCCGGCCTCTTGGTTTGCCTGCACAGGTGGTGTACATTGACCGGATGAGCATGAGTGCAAGGGATCTCCTGGCAAAGACCAGGAAAGAGATTAAAGAAGTCAGTGTTCAAGATGTGCAGTCCCGCATCCAGAACAACGGCGGCGCATTGATCGACGTGCGGGAAAAAGAGGAATGGGACGAAGGCCATCTGCCCGGAGCGACCTTTCTTCCGCGCGGGTTCCTCGAAAGCCGGATCGAAAAAACAGTCCCGGAACGGGACAAGCCGGTAATCCTCTATTGTGCGGGCGGAACGCGGTCAGCGTACGCGGCCAAGACCCTCCAGGACCTGGGATACAAAGACGTCGTTTCGATGGCCGGCGGCTACGGAGAGTGGAAGAACGCGGGCCTGCCCTTTGTCGTGCCTGAAAAGCTGAACAAAGACCGGCTTGCTCGCTACAGCCGCCATTTGAAAATTCCAGAAGTAGGTGAGGCCGGCCAGCTGAAATTATTGTCGAGTAAGGTCTTGTTGGTTGGCGCCGGCGGTCTTGGTTCGCCTGCGGGAGTCTACCTTGCGGCATCCGGAGTCGGCACCATCGGCCTTATCGACAGCGATGTTGTCGATGAGTCGAATCTTCAGAGACAGATCCTTCACTGGACGTCTTCAGTGGGAGTTCCCAAGGTGGACTCGGCACGCCGCACCCTGTTCGAAGTCAACCCGGACGTGAAGGTGAAGACTTACAACCTGCGTCTGGACGCCTCGAACGTCCTGGAAATCTTCAAAGACTACGACGTGATCATCAGTGGCTCGGACAACTTTTCAACCGCCTACCTGGTGAACGATGCGGCAGTTCTTTTGAAGAAGCCGGTGCTTTACGGCAGTATCTTCCGATTCGACGGTCAGATGTCTACGTTTGTTCCTTACGAGGGCCCTTGCTTCCGTTGCCTTTACCCGGAGCCGGCACCGCCGGATCTCGCGCCGAGTTGCGACGAGGCCGGAGTGCTGGGCGTGCTGCCGGGCGTGGTCGGCCTGATTCAGGCGACCGAAGCCGTCAAGCTGCTGCTTGGAATCGGGGAACCCCTCATCGGACGTCTGCTCGTGTATGACGCCTTATCCATGACTTTCAAGTCGTTCAAGACTCCGCGGCGGAAGGATTGCCCGACCTGCGGAGACAACGCGAAGATCGACCTTAACGCTATCGGGCCCGACGCGTGCGGGCCAGCTGCTTGAGCGCGCAGCCGGCGGTTCGTCTGAAAACGGAAGTTATTCGGGTTGGAGACTTCACGTACTGCCGTTCGAAGCGTTATCGAGAAAGCCTCCAGCTCCCGCGGGAGTTGGGGCTTGTCATCGAAATCAAAAGGGCCAACTACAAGATTTTATACGCCTCCGACAAGAGGGCCTGGATACCCCGCGAAGCGCTCGTCGTTATCCCACTTTCGACAGAACACCCGGCACTTCTCCAAACGCTCCACTATCTTCTGCGCCGCTTGGATGCCCACGAGTGCGAGATCCTCTCCGTCGATGACAAGCACCATGTTGCTGCGCGCATCGATGAGATCGATCACATCGCAGTCGATGAAGTGCGGAATTACCTTGGCGACAGATTCGTGTCCCTGAAAGTGGTCCCGGAGGGTATGGCGTTCATGCAGGTCGAGATCGATTTCAAACAGGCCGCGCGCTGAGCGCGACCTGCAGGCCAGGGTTTTTCTCGCTGCAACTCTTGCGCACGACTGTAGCAGTCAAAATCAAAAAAGCTCAACCCGCGATCAGCCGAAAGCGTTTCTTTCCACTCCATCGATAGATCCCAAAATCTGAATCAAAAGTTAATACCCGGGGCTCCTGAAAGACTTCGGCACAACGAATCAAACAGGCATCGGCGAGCGATATCGGCCGATCCGCATACTTTTTCATCAACGTTTCGATCTGAGACCAATGATCCTCCAGAGAGAAGGCAACTTCGAAGACGGACTTTCTGCCAAGGGCAATCACTTCTGCGGGTCCCGCAGGATGAACCTTCTGCATAAGGAAACAGGCTTCAGCCAAGACACCCTCAACACACCGGAATGGTGCCTGGCATTCCGAGAAGAGTCGTTTCGCACGCGAATGCTCGGCATCATCTTTTGAGAGAAGGGCCACCAGCGGACCAGTGTCGAGCAGGACGCCGGGAGCGTTCACTTGCCGAATCCCGAAAGGTGTCGCTTATTTGTCGATAGGTCCTTGGGTCCGTTTCTAAATTTGCCGGCACTCTCCCCAGCCAGGCTCAACGCGGTGCGAAGAGGAAGATACTCTTTGAGGATTAGCCGCAAACCACGCCGTACAAGGTCGGATTCTGACTCGCCTGTCACTTTCTTCAGACTCTCAAGGACAGCCTGATCCTCTTTACTGAGACGTGAGTGAATATAGCGTTTCACATAACGCAATGTAGCACAGGGGAGAAGCGACGTGCTACACCGGTGTACCAATAATGCGCGGCCGTGCGCTGGAGATAGCAGCTGCCGGAAGGCAATAAAACAAACGTCATCCAAAACATCCTGTTTCGCAATTGCCTTGTGACCAGTGGCGTTCCAGAAGAGACACGGAAGGACCGGAAGGAACAGTAGCAGCGTCGATATCGGCATCCTCGCTGGGGGATTTAATTTCGTTACGCGAGGATCGTTGCCTCGGTACTCAAGCCGCACGTCAACGGCAACGCGGTTTATCTCAAACTGGATGTTTTACAAACGGGGTGGCCGTTTCTGGCTGGTCGCGCCGTAAGAAGCAGCCGTTGATTCCAGCAGTCCGCTGAGCGCTACCTGCCGCTTACTTTCCTCTGTTCAATACCGCCACGATTTCGCACTGAATCAACGTGTTACCGGTAAAGCCGCCATAGATCATCGTGTGGCGTGCCGGACGGGAGTGCTCGTCAGGAAACATGGCGAGCCATTCCTTGTTGACCGCATTCTTGAACGTCTTGTCTTTCGCCCAAACGACCATTTTGATGATGTCGTCGGTTGTCCCCCCTGCAGCAGTCATCACCTTTCGCACGTTCTCGAACATCAATTTGCACTGCCCTTCAATGTCGTCCGGGAACTTTCGTGTTTCCGGCTCCATTCCGAAAATACCGCTGCTCATCATGAGATTTCCGATAATGCTGCCCATAGGGATAGGGTTCTCATGCCTCAGACCAGATACTTCAAAACTGCGACGATTACTCACGGGGCTCTCCTCAGGAACATGGATGAGTCGCGGGCTTCGCCCGCAGCCAACAAGGATACCGTCGAATTCAAGCCGGCGCACCCTTCGTCTATGCCGTTGGACGGCCGTCGTCCGCGGCCGTGTGATACGCTGAGTTAAGCCGTGAAGAAGTTTGTTGTGATCCTCGTTTTTTTCGGGCTTTTCGTCACGCCCGCCGTCTCCAATTGGAACGAAACCCATCCTGAGTTTGTCTTCGCGCGCCTGGCCTGCGGCAACCGGGATTACTGGGACTACTGGCCGGATTACTGGCTGGAAAACCGCCCGCCATGGAAACACGACTATCCCTCGTCTGACGAGTTTATAGAGGTGTTGTTGCACGAGCTGACAGGCGTACGCGTCGCAAGCATGTCATACAAAATTGTCCGGCTCGACAGCGATGAGATCTTCAAGTATCCGTTCCTGTACCTTTCCGAACCGGGATTCCTCTCCTTGAGCGAGGCGGAAATCCGCAACCTCGGCGAGTACATCCGCCGTGGCGGATTCATCATGGCGGACGATTTCCGGACGGGTGAATTTTTAGGCGGACCCGAAGAACTCGAAGTGCTCCGCGAATATCTCGAGCTTGCGGTGCCGGAACGGGAGCTCAAGAGGCTCGATATCAGTCACCCGATGTTTCACAGTTTCTATGACATCAAGACTCTCGAGATGAAGGCTCCCTACGGTGATTACAAGCCGGAGTTCTGGGGAATGTCCGATGAACATGGCCGGCTTCAGTTGATCGCCTACTACAACAACGACATCGGTGATTACTGGAAGTACCTGGACCACGGGGACAAGCCCCTTCAGGACAGCACAACTTCCATTCGCATGGGAATCAACGCGATCCTGTACGCCCTGACGCACTGAGACTGTGGATCAGAACGAACGGCGCTACCCCCCGATACCGTCCGCGGTGATGTAGGACTCAAGAGAGTCGAGCTGCTGATGCAGCTCGCTGACCTTTTCCTGAAGCAGGCTGCGCATCGAGACAATCGCCTGGGCTCGACCCTTTTCATCGACGATCGGAAGATGGCGAATATGTTCCTGCACCATGATGGTTAGAGCTTCATCGCCGGTTGTGCGCATGGAAATTGCGTGCACCGGCGTTGTCATCACTTCTTCAACGTTGGTCTTTCTCGGGTCGCGATGCTCTAAAACAACACGAAGCATGACGTCCCGCTCGCTGAAGATGCCTGCCAGACGGCCGTCGTCCACGATGATTACGCTGCCGATTCGCGCCGCCGCCATGATCTCAATTGCTTCCATGACAGTGGCCGTACGGGGGACCGTAACTACCGATCTGCTATTGATGGGCATGGGCTCCTCCCTTGTTTTTTGAATAGGGACAGCATACACGGGGAACGCGAAATCGAACCCACAAGATTTCGTTTCACCTGTAACAAAATCACAAAGCTCCTTAAGTAGTCGGTAGAAAAACGCAGCCGGGATCTCATAGGGCTGTGGAAATAACGATGGAGTCGAGAGTCTAAATATTCGTCCACTTCGGGCATCACTTTTACAACCTTTAACAATCCATGGCTTGCGCCCCTGGTCTAAGTTCGCAATGAAAGCCGCGGTGGCGTTCTTTGCAATGGTCGGGACTTCGCCCCTGCTGCGCTGGGCGCAGAGACGAGGAGCACACGCGTTTGAAGTCGGCGACCCGGTTCGGGTGCATGCCAGGCATTCGCCCCTTGCCGGACAGTGCGGCAAAATTGCGGAGATTTCTCAGGAGGACCCCTACGGGCCCTATCTCGTCCAGTTCAGCAGTGGATTTCAATTCCGATATCGCG
Organism: Terriglobia bacterium; assembly: GCA_035712125.1. Taxonomy (GTDB): domain Bacteria; phylum Acidobacteriota; class Terriglobia; order 20CM-2-55-15; family 20CM-2-55-15; genus DASTBJ01. The sequence continues at coordinate 911 of DASTBJ010000547.1, read as the reverse complement.
GGAACGAACTCGCTCCTACCCGCAACTCCGATTCAGCTGTAATGAATCGCTGAATCCTGCCTTATTCTTTCCAAGCGCCCTGTGCCGCCCCCGGGCGGCACAGGGCGAATTCACTTCGTCTACGTCTATTAGTGAACCGTCGCAGGGAATGCGGCGTCTTGCTTAGAAGAAGGGAGAATCTATGAACCGGTATCTCCGGCAATCTGTGCTGGCCCTCGTCACGGTGACAACGTTAATGGCGACGGCGGCGGCTCAAAACCAGGCCAGACCCCTGACGCCATTGAAGGTTCAGGTGGTTTTATCGAGATATGAGGGGGACAAGAAGGTCAGCAGTCATCCGTACTTCCTTGCCGTCATCGCCAATCATTCGCAGGGAGTTAACCTCCGGATGGGCTCTCAGGTTCCCGTGCCCACGTCGCCGGATGCGATTGAATACAAGAATGTGGGGACAATCATTGATTGCGCGGCGACCACCACAGATGACGGCCGGTTCCAGGTACAGGTTCACATCGAGGACTCTTCGGTCATGGAGCGGCGGTCCAGCGATTTTCCTCCGACGCTTAGGACCTTCTCAGCGACCAATACGCTGCTCCTCAAGGACGGCCAGACGGCACAGTTCACCGCTGCTGCGGATAAGACTACGGGCGAGGTTGTGCGAGTCGACATCACGATGAACGTTGAGAAGTGACCGCATTCCTCTCGAACACGCCCCCGTTGTAATACCGGGCGAGCTTTTCCATTGCCGGAACGGCCTTGCGAACGGTAAGGCTGTCAAAAGCGAGGCTCCCGTACACGACACTCCGGGTGGGGCGAACTGCCTGGCAATTCATGCAGACCGGATACCGGGAGAGATCGCCGTCGAGGTGAGCTTTTCGCAACTCCACGATTTTCGGAGAGTTCCACACTTCCAT
>DASTBJ010000546.1:0-3537 GCA_035712125.1 Terriglobia bacterium | reverse complement strand
CGGCCTCGCCTCACTGAATCCACTGACAGCAAATCAGGAAGATAAACACAAGGGCCGCCATTGCTGGCGGCCCTTGGTTTTGCAAACCTGCGCGTCAGAACGACAGTCTCAGCTGGCCCTGAAGCGAACGTCCTCCGGTCTTGGTTGTAATCTGACCGAACGGATTGTTCGAATTGATGTTCAGGTTGGGATTGCCAGGCTGCGGGTGATTGAGAACGTTCAGGGCATCGAAACGCACCTGCAAGCTCTTGGATTCTGAAATCTGGAAAGTCTTGCCAAGGTTCGCGTCAAAGCGCCAGTTACCCAGGCCGATCACCGCATTGTTTCCGAGGTTTCCTTTCTTGCCGGGCTGGGGATGCTGGAGAAGCATCAACAGTGTGCGGCCAGTCGGGTTCCCGTTGATGTCGGTTTCCGCGTAGGAATTCGGCGTTCCAGGGTCAACGACCATCGCCAGGGCGTTCAACGTGCAGCGAAGGGTTCTCGGCCCCGTCGCCGGGTTAAGGCCGCTGAGGTTCTGCGCGTTCGTCGCGCCGAAGCACAATGGGTCGTCGACAGTCGTGAACACGTCTCCATTGTCGAAATAGCGACCTTCAAGGAAATTCCCGTTGCGGATGCCCCAACGGACTCCCCTGAGTTTGTTGAAGTCGATCGGGTTCACAACATCGGGAACGCCGTTGCCATAGAGCATGCTCGAGGCTGTGATGCTGACCGGCGCGCCGGAATTCAGGTTATAGATCAATCCCAACTGCCATCGTTCGATGGCACGGGCGACCCAACCCGACGAATTGCCGAAGAATAGTTTGTTCGGCCCCAGCGGCAGTTCGATGGTTCCGTTCGTTCGGAGGGAATGGCCAGGATTGTTCCCGATATTGGTGTAGTCCTGAGCTCGATTTGTCGGGTCAAAGTAGCCACCGGGCAACAACCCCAGGTTCTTGCTCCAGTTGTACGTGGCGGATCCGCTGAAACCCTGAATCGGACGGACCGACACCTGCGCCTGGAACGAGTGGTAATTGCTGTAACCCATGTTGTTGTAGAACGTGACATTGCTGAACTGCGGATTGGTCACAATGAAGTTGTCCGGGAAACCATTCTGCCGCAGTGCGGCCCCCACCCTGTTGTTGGTCGGGTTTGGATCCGGCAATGTGCAGTTCACCACGCAAACGTGCGGATTGGCCGTCGAACCCCAGTTGTAGTTGTAGCTCGCGATAATACCGGCGAGTGCGTTGTAGTCGGCATTCACCAGGCTGGTCGTGGATGCTGTGACCGGAAATCCGCTTCCTGGAAGCGCTCCGGCTCGAATCTGCGTGGCTGCCCGCTGCGTGGTGCCATTGATCGGGCCGTAACTGCCGGGTGCGCAGGTTCCGGTTGCCGGGGCGGCGGCGGAAGTGCACAGATTGATGCCGTTGAAGATTTGATCGAGCAATCCTGTATTCGCATCATCGCCCCGTCTGGCGGCGTCCAGCGCTGCGAGCAGGCCATTGTCGCGGAAGTTATTGATGTTGAGGTTTTGCGTCGTGTAGGTCTTTCGCGACATGGTGCCTATGTAGCGAACATCCAGCGTGACGTTGCGGTTGATTGTGCGTGTGACCGACAACGTCAGGTTCTGCACGTAAGGATTTTCATAGTTCGGATCGAAAGCAGACAACGCCTGGTTTCGTGGGCCCGTCGTTAACTGAGGCTGCAGGGGGGCCACACTCGGGACAACCGGGAGCACGACACTGAGGTTGTTCGGATTCAGCGTGTTGCCCGCTGTTGTCAGATCGAGGTAAATCCCGGTCTGTGAATTGGCATTAGCCAGCAGAGTGCGGCCGGGCGCACCGCCGAGCGCTTGTGCATAGGACGAGAAACGGCCCTGACCCGGATTCGGCGATCCGGTGGAATACGTAATCTGATAACCACCGCGAATCGTGGTCTTACCTTCACCGAACCACGGGAGCGTCCACGCGAACGCGAAGGACGGACCGAAGTTGTGCCAGATATCCGGATACGCGGACCTGTCCGGGTTGGGAGAGTTGGGACCAACGAATTCAAAAGACGTCATGTCTGCGCGGACGCCTGGATTCAACCAGCCGCTAAAATCCCGACCGGAGATACCGAAGGCAGCGCCGCCCCCGTCAATTAACCCGACCGTTGTTCCGTTTTCAAGATACGGAACCCCCGTGTAGTCCCATCGCAATCCGGGCGTGATCGTCAGATTTCGGGTAATCTTCCATTCATCCTTGGCCCACGCGCTAAATTCCGTTTGCTTCACCGTGGTCGTGATGAACTCATTGTTCCTGAAATCCTTCCAGTCACTGATCTGCGGAGGAGACGACACATCGGGACTGTCAATGTAGTACTGATGCGCAAGACTCGACAGCGAACCCGCCAGGAAATTCATCAGAGTGTGTGAGCTGGTTCGTGTATTGTTGGCCAACCCCTTCAGGTTGTTTGGATCCGTCGTCGGCCGGGTGTTGCTGTTCGAAAAGTCGTTGGCGCCGGACGTGCCCGGCGCCGTACTTCCGAAGGCGCCTATCGTCGCCGAAGCGTACGTCGTGGCGCCGGTAAAGTCGGAAGTCCCCGGCGCCTCCTGTTTACTGCTGTTCAGCCTTAACTCCCCGTTGAAGCGGAAAGCGTGAGTGCCGCGCGTCCAACTGATCGTGTCTGAGAACGTCCATGTCGGCGTCTTGCCGCGGGATGTCGGAGCAATGTTGCAACCGATGGCATCATTCGGAGCTGGGGCGTTCGTTGGAGGTCGCGCGCCATAGTGCGGAGGGCACGGATTGCCAGCCGGATTGATAAAACCGAAGAAAGGCATGACCTCGATTCCGTTAACAGGAGGCGGAAACAGCGCCGCAAGCGCAGCGTCATGCTCGGGCAGCGCCATCGGCGCAATGACATTGAGATCCTGCAGACGGTAACCAAAGCGAGCCTCATTCAGCAACGAGGGCGACAACGTCGACGTAAATCCCGCGGTAATCACCAGGGGCCGCCGGAAGTTCGAGTTACTGAAGGTGTCAGGGAAAGCATGGAATACGTCATCGGAGACGACACGCTCATAACTCCAGTTGACGTTCGCTCTATGGTTGTTCGTGAAGTTGTGGTCAATCTTCACGTTGAACTGCTTGCGTTCGCCGGTAGCTTCACCGGAACCGAAGAGGTTATCAATTCCTCTCGAACGACGCAGCCAGCGGAAACCGGCCGTGTTCAAGCCATCGCCGACTTCGTAGTTGTTCGGAAGCGGGATGTAGGCCATGTGTCTTGAGATGTACCCGCTCGGATCCAACTGGCGCCGGTTCTGATCCCAACCCCCGTCTGCTCCCGGAGTACCGGTGACGCTCACGCCGTTGGGCACAAGGGTGGTTCTGTTGATCGGTGCGTCCGAGCAATCGTTGGTTGTGGGCATACTTTGCAGCGGACCGAACAGGCTTCGATATTGAAGAGTGTTGTCATAGGCGCCCGGGGCAGTGCCGGCAGGTGGACCAGTGGGAGCCACGGGATTCCCCGCCAGGTCTACGGCACGGCGCACCGGATTCGCGTTGGGAGTTGTGACTCCGA
>DASTBJ010000545.1:0-6490 GCA_035712125.1 Terriglobia bacterium | reverse complement strand
CCTCCGAACGCTGGCATTGACGGTCCGGCGTTGGTTGGTTTGAAAAATGTGCCCAATGATCCGAGCCTTGTTGGCGGCCTTCCGAAAATTGGACTTCAAGGCTACGATGCCATCGGCCGGCACACGTCGACGCCACAGTTTCAAATACCTCGAACGTGGAATCCACGAGCGGCGTTCTCGTTGCATCAAGGCCGGCATTCGCTGAGGTTTGGATTCGAGTTTCTACAATCTCAGACGAAGATCAATGATCTGACCGCACCGATCGGCGCGATGAACTTCGCGAATCTCTTCACCGGAAGGGCCGTTGGGGATTTCCTTCTTGGTCTGCCGTCGGTGTTCGCTCTGACTTCATTTAGCGTCATCGACCAGGGCCAGCGCATGTATTTCTCTTTCTTCCAGGACGACTATAGGGTTTCATCCGCGCTGACGCTCAATTTAGGCATCCGCTACGAATACTCGACGCTTCCAATCGAACGAGAGAATCGGCTCGCGAACTTTAATCCCGCCACCGGCACGATGCGGTTTGCTGAGGAAGGAAACACGTTCGAACGAACTCTGATTCATCCGGACCGGAACGACTGGGCACCGCGAGTTGGATTCTCGTATTCTCCGCGACCCGACTGGGTCATGCGCGGAGCGTACGGGATCTTCTATAGCCATACGGTCCGCCAGGGGCGAGAGGGTATGCTCGCTTTCAATCCACCGTTCGTCGTGGACAATCTGCTCGTTGCGAATGTTTTCGGCCCGACGGCGGTTGCCTCTGCTGCGCCCTTCCGGCTTGTCGATGGCTACCCGCCCGGGTTATTGGATCCGGACAGTCTTTCGCCCTTCGTATACCGGCGCGGCCAAGATGCAAATCAACGGAGTCCCTACGTCCAGCAGTACAACTTCGGAATTCAACGCGAGCTGACGAGAGATCTTTTGCTCGACGTTGCTTATGTCGGCAACAAGGGCACGAAATTGCCCGGCCTGCGAAACATCAATGCACCCGCGGTCGTAACGAATCCGAACGGCACGCAATCGGCCGGTCCGCGGCCCTATGCGAATTTTGGAGATGTTCAATGGATGGAGAACCGTGTCGTCTCCAGCTATAACGCGCTGCAGGTTCGGTTGGAGAAGAGGTTCTCTTCAGGCTTGTCCGCCTTAGCGAGCTACACGTGGGGAAAGGCGTTCACGGGAGCGGCCGATCACCTCTCCACCAGTCCTGGAGGACCAGGTATCGACATCGGTATATTCAGCGTGCCGCAAAACCCGAACAATCTCAGGGCCGAGCGTGGCCTGGCTGAGTTCGACATCACTCATCGTTTCGCAGTGAGTTACATTTATGAACTGCCCTGGGGACGCAACCGCCGATGGGGCCAGTCCTGGACGCAGCCTGTAAACCTGCTTCTCGGAGACTGGCAGGTTTCCGGCATTCACGTCTTCCAGGGCGGATTGCCATTGACCGCGATCCTAAGCGGAAACACTGTTCTGAACCTTGGCAGCGACCGTGTGGCTCGGCCGAACCTTGTAGGGGATCCAGAGTTGCCCGGGTCCGAACGGACCGTCGAACGCTGGTTCAACACTGATGCGTTTGCGGTATTGAATCCAGCGCCGCAAGCCTTCGGTAATGCGGGCGTCGGCATTATGCGCGGCCCCGGCCTTGCAAGTTTCGACTTTTCGATCGCGAAGAATATCCACATGGATGAGGATCGATACTTCCAATTTCGAACGGAGCTTTTCAACGCATTCAATCACCCGATCTTCGGTCCGCCAGATATCCGGCGCGAAGCGGCGACATTCGGACGGATTCTCACGGCGGGCAACGCTCGGATCGTCCAGTTCGGGCTGAAGATGTACTTTTGATGCGGCGCCTTGACGCCTTCCATATGAAAGCTGCCGAGCAAAACGCCAGCTCGCTTGCGCTCTACATCGGGAGAGCCGGCGCACTGCGCTTTGACTCTCTTTCCGTCGACATCACGGTCGCGGATTCCAAACGCAGCTATGGCCGAACACTCCTATTGGTTCGGCCGGTTTCGGGAACGGGCGAACAGTGGGTCGAGGAGAGCCGCATTGCCTGGACCAAAGCAGGCGAAGATCTGCAGGCCAACGGCACACGGCGAATGCCGTAGGTGGGGGCGATGAGTCTTACTTACGCCTTTGCCGCATCGACGATGGAAGCTGAGCCGGTCCGGAAAATAGCTGGCTCTTCTGATGCCGGCTCCCCCGCCGCATGCGGTTCCAAGAGGTAATTCTCATAACCTCTGGCATGGGGGTGATGAATGCCAAAGCCAAAGCTGAAGCAGCACTGGTTGTGCAAGCGGGCAGCGCCGCACGTAGACCCGATGCGGTTCTTAGAGATCTGAGGACTGTCTCCTGTTTGGCGGTTTATCCGCCAACTGAAACCTCAAAATTCGACAGATTCATCCTCGGCTTCGGCTATTGAGCGTCCAATTAATGAGACCGTGATAGCAAGCATCTTCGTCGAGAATCTCTTCGAATCGAAGGTAGGCACGGATCTTTTGCGAGTCGACGACAAAGTCATTTGGCATTCGGCCCAATATGCTCAGGTCGTCAGGCAAGACATCGGCCTCCTTCCAACCGAATGAAACATGATATCCAGGAAGACTCTTCTCGGCAGCGAGGACAATGGCATATGCCACATTCTGGACATGCGAAACCGTCCAGCGCCAACTGGCGCGGTTCTGACAAGGGAGTGCCCCCAGTTTTGCGCTAAGAGTTCCACGGTTGCAGACTCACGATTCGGTTGCTAGACGAATGCGTTGACCATAGTCCCTAGTAAGTTAAGTCGTGAAACGGCGCGGCACTCAAAATCTTTTCAATTTTTTTTAATGACCTCCGCGGATAGGCCTTCCAATGCGGTTTTAAAAACGAGCACCGCGATCGTCGAATCTGTATGTCTTTTGAAATATTTCCTGATGCGGCCCGATTCTAGGGCCCGTCCATGAAGAATCGACAACGCCACCTATCGACCTGTCATCGGCCGGTTTTGGGCGGTGACTTTCCTTGGCAAGTTTGGGTATCCGCTGTGGCGGCGGCAGTTAACCCTCCGGCAAAATCTCCCCCTGAAGGTTTCGAACCGAAACCAAAAGGGGAAGGGTGCGATTGTTGTCGTCTGGTACGCAACCGAAAGTATCAACGTAGCCAGTCCTCCAGTCCCCGCCGTAACAAATTCAATATCACCGGGCTCTTTGAGTCAAATGTCAGTGAACACGAGAACAGGTACCTTTACGGCCAATCTTTCCACGACGAGTACAATTGAGGGAAGGGGGCTCCCTGTTCGATCAGTTTTCCGGCGGTTCTCCAGGTTGAATGCCGGCGAACCGGCTTATCAAACGAGGCGCGTTGCAATTAACCGACAGAGTCGCTTTCATCACAGGGGGTGTCACTGGGCTTGGTCTCGGACTGGCAAGGGCATGCGTATCCGCCGGAATGAAGGTTTTGATTACCTATGTGCGGGATACGCACGTTGATAATGCCCTATCTCAATTCACGGGTAATTCAGACCGGATTACTGCCTTGCGGCTCGATGTCACAGACCGAGATGCCGTCAAAGAAGCGGCAGATCGTGCGGAAAGGACCTTTGGTTCGATACACCTGCTTTTCAACAATGCAGGAGTAAGCCTGTTTGGTCCTGTTGACGAGGCGACCGCCGAAGATTGGCAGTGGATTATGGGTGTAAATGTTGGCGGTGTAGTTAATACACTCCTCGAATTTTTACCAAGAATAAAGGCACACAGGGAGGGCGGGCACATTGTCAACGTCGCTTCAATGAGTGCAATGGTTCCTGGGCCGGAGGGAGGCGTTTACACCGCCTCCAAGTTCGCTGTATGGGGCATGTCCGAGTGTTTACGCTATACATTGGCCCCGTATAACATCGGCGTATCTGTATTTTTCCCTGGACTCATCCAGAGCAACATCTATGAGTCGCACCTTAATCGGCCGGGCGCGCTGAAACGTTCCGCAGGCAAGAATGATTTGCGGTTCTTGGAGGAATGGAAGGCGATGCAAACGCTGGGCATGCCGCCGTCGCGCGCCGCCGAATTTGTGCTTCGTGGTGTCGAAAATAACGATTTCTATATATTTTCGCATCCCGATATGAAATCAGATGTGGAAGCACGGTTCGCCAAGATCCTGCAAGCGTTTCCGAATGATCCTGTCGACCCAAAACGCTTGCCTCTGCTCAACGCAAGGCGGCGCTGGATCGAATTGCTCGACCAACTGATTAATGGGAGAGACAGGTAAGTCAAATTACGGAAAACGTAGATAAGGAGTTTCAGCGTTGTCACCTTTTACGCCACGAGTCGACGATATTTATATCGCGTCATATCCTCGATCGGGCACTACATGGGTTCAAGTAATTGTTTACCAGATTTACAATGATCCTCCATACTTATTCGATCACCTCTCCCAGGTCAGCCCTTTTCTCGAAGTAGCCTTGCGGCAGAACGATGATTTAGACGGTCTGACCCGTCCCCGAATCATTAAGACACATTTGCCACAGCCGTATATCTCACGGTTGGGCGGCAAACAAATCTACGTGATGCGAGACGGGCGAGATGTTCTAGTTTCTTATTATTTTTTTTGTAAGACATACTACGGATACCGGCAATCTTTCAATGACTTCTTTGAACAATTCATGAGTGGCCGAGTGCAATATGGGTCATGGTTTCAACATGTAGCGGCATGGACCGCTGACCCAAGCGACAGTACCTTTTTGCTCAGATACGAGGACCTTGTAGTTGACATCAACTCATGCTTGGATCGTATCCTCAGATTCTTGGGGGCCGATGTATCCCGTAAAGAGCAAGCCCGAATAATCGCAAACTCAGCGTTTACGGCAATGAGAAAGGAAGAACATCTTTTCGCTCCAGGCGGCAAAAACGTTCCAGCGAATTCTGAAGTAGACGGTGCCTTCATTCGACAAGGAAGAATCGGATCTTGGAAGGAGCACTTCAGCGCATCACAAATTCAAGCGTTCGAAGAGGTGACCATTAAACACTTTGGCAATCAGAAGTGTCATATGGTCGACGATCATTTCAACTGTGGTGGTTAATGATGCGCGACCTCTGTGGTGTTGCTTGACAGTTGTACATCGTTGACAAAAGCAAAGTCTAGCCCTCTAATGCGAGTCATCGTCGGGCACAATTCTAAGGTGAGTTTCTGCCTACGAGAGCGATTCAAGGTCAAGACTACGCGAATAGGTGTTAATTCAGCTCTAACAGGGCTTTGGCGTCACACGCCTCCGTAGGGTTGCGAAGATGAATTATCGAAGTTTCCCTGAAATTTTTGAAGAACGTGTGGCACTCGAACCATCTGCGCTCGCGGTTCGCGACAACATGCTGGCACTAACCTATCGCGACCTCAATACTCGCTCCAACGAAATAGCTCTCTACCTGCAATCGAAAGGAGTTCGCCGAGGAGACAGAGTTGGTGTCTTAATGACTAGATCGATCAAGGCTATAGCAGCCATCATCGGAATTTTGAAGGTTGGCGCAGCTTACGTTCCGCTTGATGCTCAGGATCCTTATCCGCGATTGAAGCAAATACTTGCCGAAGTGGATCCGGTCTTGCTCTTCACGGATACCGAAACCAAACACTCCTTTCCCGACCGTCGCCTCGTATGTTTCGACGAAATGGAGTTGGGACAAGCGTTGCAAGGCGTCGGCAATCTGCAGTTGAGGCCGAAACCAGACGATCTCGCGTATGTGATCTATACGTCAGGCTCAACCGGTGACGCAAAGGGAATTGCTGGGGTTCACTCCAGTATTACGAGTGGTATGGCGTGGGTACCCAAAGATCCAATTCGAGAGGGCGAAGTGTGGGGCCTGAATGTCTCCCTCACTTTCGGCGCCTCAATCGCTCGGTTGTTCCTGCCACTTATGTGTGGAATTCCACTTGTCGTGTTTACGGACGAGGTGACTAAGGACGCGCAGCGCTTGCTAAAAGCCGTTTTTGCCGAACGCGTGACCAATCTGTTCCTAGTTGCACCTTTGCTTCAAGAGATTCTTCGAGCAGGCCAACCACTCACCGATCTATTGGCCCACGTGCGAACGGTGGTTACGGGTGGTGCCGATCGTCCAAGAAACCTGTGGCAATTGGTCAATGATCGGATTCCGCATATTAGGGTCATAGACGGCTACGCTGCCTCGGAGGTGGGTAGCCCCATCATTGTTTCGATGTATGACTGGACCTCGAAATCTGTGGTTGACCGAATCTTCCCCGGCATTACCGTGCGATTGCTTGATGCTGACATGAAACAAGTCCCCATCGGTGGTGAAGGTGAGGTATACGTCGCAGGGCAGCATTTGGCGCGAGGTTATTGGAACGACCTTCAGCTGACTTCAGAAAGGTTCGTTACCCTCCAAATAGAGGACTCCCCCCAACGACTATTTCGCACCGGCGATCGCGCGCGCCGAACTGCAGAAGATAGCTTCGAACTGCTTGGGCGCACGGATTTAGTAGTAAAGATTCGCGGCTATCGCGTCGA
>DASTBJ010000544.1:0-5061 GCA_035712125.1 Terriglobia bacterium | reverse complement strand
CATTACTGGACTTGAAGGTCTTGTTCTGACGCCGACCCTGATGGGACGCGCTGCCAGAATCAATGCAGTCGTCATGTTCATCAGTATCTTATTCTGGAGTTGGCTCTGGGGTGTGTTCGGAATGATAGTTGCGGTGCCCGTCATGATGGTCATAAAGAGCATTTGTGACCGCGTAGACCGCCTGGAGTGGATTTCCGAAATCCTGAGTGAGCGTTGAACCAGTTCACTAATTGCGAAGGTCCAAATGTCTCAAAAACGCCCTGCCGCCTCACTTCCAAGCTCATTTCCTCTAGCAGCACGTCTTACTCTTCCTGCCCCTATCGGTCCGACGGCTGAGAGTCAGCCCCGGACCGCAGACCGATTCGACCGGCCAGCCTGAGAGTGTGCCGGATTGAGACATCGGCCACGGAGAGTTCCCCGTAAAGCGCTGCCGCTTCCTACAAACGCGTGATCCAAGGCGCGACGCCGGACGTGGCACCTTACTTGCACGCGTATTGAGATCTTGAAACTTCCAACCGGAGGAACAATGGACAAGGATCAATTACACGCCCTTCTCTACGAGGCTCTCGAAACCGAGAAAGGCGGCGTTCAAGTCTACGAAATGGCGCTGCACTGCGCCATTAATGACGATCTCAGCGAAGAATGGCGGGAATATCTCGAGCAAACCCGAAACCATATTGACGTGCTTCTGGAGGTCTTCAAGAAGTTGGGGCTGAACCCTGACCAGGAGACGCCCGGAAGGAATATCGTTCGTTTGAGTGGTCAGTCTCTTATCAACATGATGAAGGTGGCGCTATCGATCGGGAAACCCGCCGCCGCTCAAATTGTTGCAGCGGAGTGTGTCGTTACTGCCGAAACTAAAGATCATATGAATTGGGAACTCCTGTCGGTAGCCGCGAAAGAGCTTGGCGGAATGGAGCAAAAGACGATTATGAGTGCTGTTGAACAAGTCGAAGACGAGGAAGACGAGCATCTCTACCACTCTACGGGTTGGGCTCGGGAACTCCATCTCGAAGCTCTCGGCCTTGCTGCGGAACTGCCGCCGGCGGAAGAGAAAAAGGACGTGAAGACAGAAGTAGAAGCGGCCGCGGTCAGAAGAGACCGGAAGGAAAAACTGGAAGCTCCCAAACGAAAGCGAACCGCATGAAAAAGCAAAACGGTAAAAAAGCAACGGACAAGCCGGATCGAGGAGACGCGAATGAGAAGCTGGACGATCTTCTCCTGAACAAGGAGAGCGGCCTCGGCGAAGGACTGACGACGAATCAGGGGACCGGAATCAATGACAATCAGAACACCCTGAAGGCAGGACTACGGGGACCCTCTTTGCTGGAAGACTTCATTTTCCGCGAAAAGATCACCCACTTTGATCATGAACGGATTCCCGAACGAGTTGTACACGCGCGAGGCGCTGCCGCCCACGGAGTGTTTCGTGTCTATGAACCCCTGACGGCTTTCACTAAGGCGAATTTTCTTCAGGATCCGACTAAGGAAACGCCGGTTTTCGTGCGCTTCTCAACAGTCGCAGGATCACGCGGATCCTCGGATCTTGCCCGTGATGTACGCGGTTTCGCAGTGAAGTTCTACACAGATGAGGGCATCTTCGACCTTGTCGGCAACAACATCCCGGTCTTCTTTATTCAGGACGCCATGAAGTTTCCTGATCTGGTCCATGCCGTAAAACCGGAGCCGCACAATGAGATTCCCCAGGCTGCCTCCGCTCATGACACCTTCTGGGATTTCATCTCACTCATGCCGGAAGCTGCTCACATGATCATGTGGGTGATGTCCGATCGCGCGATCCCCAGAAGTTTTCGCATGATGGAAGGGTTTGGCGTCCACACATTTCGGTTGATCAATGCGGACGGGGCATCACACTTTGTAAAGTTTCATTGGAAGCCTCTTTTGGGAATGCACTCCGTACTCTGGGACGAGGCTCAAATCATTTCAGGCAAGGATCCGGACTTTCATCGCCGCGACCTGTACGAGTCCATCGAAGGCGGCGATTTCCCGGAATGGGAACTCGGACTTCAAATTGTAGAAGAAAGCGAAGAAAACTCCTTTCCGTTCGACCTCCTGGATCCAACGAAAATCATCCCGGAAAACATCGTGCCCGTACGACGTGTCGGCCGGCTTACGTTGAATCGCAACCCGGATAACTTTTTCGCCGAAACCGAGCAGGTCGCGTTTCATCCCGGTCATATTGTTCCCGGAATTGATTTCACCAACGATCCTCTTTTGCAGGGTCGCCTTTTCTCATACACGGACACGCAGTTGATTCGGCTTGGCGGGCCCAACTTTCATGAGATCCCGATCAATCGGTCCCTTGCCCCGGTTCACAATAATCAGCGAGATGGCCATATGCGCCAGACGATCAATAAGAGCAGGGCGGCTTATGAACCCAATTCTCTGGGAGGCGGATGCCCTTTTCAAATGACTGCTCAGCAAGGTGGGTTTGCGTCATTCCCCGAACAACTTGGTGACTCGAAAGTACGAGCACGAGGAGAAAAGTTCTTCGATCACTTCAGCCAGGCAAAGCTGTTCTACAACAGTCAAACGGATACCGAGAAGGATCATATCGTCAGCGCGCTTCGTTTTGAGCTCGGCAAAGTGGAGGTCATCGATATTCGGCAAAGAATGCTGGGGATTCTTCTTCAGATCGACCGAAGCCTCGCGGAACGCGTCGCCACAGGCTTAGGACTGCCCGCTTCAGTCGACTCTTCTGTACCGTTGAACAAGAGTATACCGGCAGACGGAAACCCTAAAGACTTTCAACCCCGTGCAAGGGGCGCCACTCTGGAACCATCGCCGGAATTAAGCATCCTTCGCTCAACACGGGCAGACACCATCAAAACGCGGCGAGTAGCAGTTCTGGCGGCCGACGGTTTTGACGATAATGAACTGAATCAGGCGCTGGAGGCGTTTACGTCTCAAGGCGCTCAAGCAAAAATCATTGCGCCACGCCTGGGTTATATTCAGTCACGGCAAGGGAACGATCTGAAAGTTCATTTCAGCCTGCTCACAGCGAGTTCTGTCCTCTTCGATGCTGTCTACCTTGCAGGCGGGGAGAAGAGCATTTCAACGCTATCCAACGAACCATCGGCAATCGAATTCATACGGGAGGCCTATCGGCATTGCAAGGCAATAGGCGTATCGCAGCAAGCCGTGGAGCTCTTGAAATCGGCAAACCTGCCCGATACCGACAAGGACGAAGGCATCGTTATCGGGTCCTCAAGTTCCGACGAAAAGCTCTTCACTAATTTCATAGCTGCCGTTGCCAGACATCGTAACTGGACCAGGGAGTTGCTGCTTCGCCCGGATCTTCGAGGCAAGACTCCCCAGAGAAAGTAGACCAGTGTCGTAGTGTCTAGGTAGCGTCACTCCGGTGGCCGTATCGGCGGCGTAGAGTTGTACGACCTCGGTCCCCCGCCTCTTGCCCGCGTTCTTGACGGTGAGAGACGCTCGCAGCTCGCCGCCCACGTTGACCGTATCGCTCGGGACTTTCAGCGGACTGTAGTCGAAGGTCGTGTAGCTGAGGCCGTGACCGAAGGAGAACAGCGGAGTGGATGGCATGTCGAGATAACCATTGTGGATGTCGTCCTTGGTGCGTCGGTAGCCACTGCCCCACTTCTGCGCATAGTGGATCGGCACCTGGCCCCCATGCCGCGGCATCGTGAAAGGCAGTTTCCCACCAGGGTTTGTTACGCCGAACAGGGCCTCGGCGATCGCAGTTCCCTGGTGCGGTCCGCCGTAATAACCGGTGACGACGGCAGGCAGCTTGTCGATCACAGAAGCGAGGGCGTAGGGACCTCCGATCGAGGCCGACCGACCACCAGCGGCGAGGATGACGACGTCAGCATTCCGCGCTGCAGCGACTGCGGCTGGAATGTCCATCGGCTCTGTCGGAACCACGCCCGTGCCCGACGTGGCCGTGATCACAGCGTTCGGCAGAATCTGGCGGACCGCCTCTGCGAGTGACATCGCCGAGTAATTAGACTTGAGGTATTCCCTGCGATCAGTTTTGAAGACCGGCGCCAACTCGGCCGCTACCGCGGCTTTTGCCTCTGGTGACGCACCCCCGCCGAGATCGATGCCCGCCATCGCGATATCGCCACCAGTGGCGCGAGCGTGCATCATATTTAGCCCGGTCGGATACGTGTAGGTTGCGAAACCGATTGCCACATCGTCGGCGTGCGGCCCGATGATCGCGATATTTGCGATATCGCGGCTGAGAGGCAGCAGACCTTTCTCGTTCTTTAGCAGGGTCACCGATTCAGCTGCGAGCCGGCGCGACAGATCAACGCCTTCACTGGCAACATGACGTATCTCGATAGGATCCTCGACGACATACGGGTTGTCGAACAGGCCGAGGGCGAACTTGTCGCGCAGCATACGACGTACGGACCGGTACATCCCCACCATTACTTTGGTCATTGGAATTCCCGAAGATATTAAATGACAACTGTAAGAATTTACAGGTAGGGCTAGTGTGCCAGCTCGAATTTGTTTCTCGATACGGCGCAGAGGGCCGTCGTCGATGTCACGCCTTCATCGACAAGTAGGGTTGATCGAATTCCCGCACCTACCCTCGGCGCTCGATTTCGTCAATCGTGGATTCGATATACGGAATCGCTGCCAGATCTTTTGGCCGCGCCGCGCGCTTTTTCACGGCGAGAATCTCTCGGAGGGTGAGGACGCGAATCGGGCGCCCTTCAAAGTCAATCACGACGCTGCCCGCAAGCAGATCCTCGTAGGCTCTCCCGCCGTCGATAGCGCCCAGACAGTCGAAGTCGCCGAATCTGGTTTCCAGAAGAACGTGTCCCGGACCGATCAAATGAGTTTCGTTGGGCTCCAGGTGGCGCGGGTCGCGCCGTGCTATGGCTTTTATGTCACGCAAGACGTGGAGCAGACGCTCTACGTTCTCCGGAGTTCTGCGATGCACGACGTCGAGATCCCAAGTGGTCGTGGGCACACCTTGCAGAATGGCCGCAGCCATTCCGACGACGATTACTTCCACTCCCTCGTCAGCGAGTCGAAGAAGAATCTTGCGGTACTGAGGGCTTT
>DASTBJ010000543.1:0-2067 GCA_035712125.1 Terriglobia bacterium | reverse complement strand
AGATTTCATCCGGCTATTGCGCAATGGGGAAGAATTCGGCCTGAAGCAATTATCCTATCGCTATCAGGAAGGCGAAGGCGGCATTGCTGCGGCTCTGTCTCTTGCCGAGAATTTTGCCGCGGGCGATTCTGTCTGCGTAATCCTGGGCGATAACATCTATGAGAACAGCCTGAAAAGCTCCGTAGAGGAATTCGGCCGCATCGGAAAGGGCGCTCGCATTCACCTCAAGCAGGTGGAAAATCCTCAGCGTTTCGGTGTGCCGGTGATCCAGGATGGCCGCCTGGTGCGCATCGAGGAGAAGCCAAAGAATCCGCAAACAAATTTCGCGGTCACGGGTTTCTACATCTACGACTCTTCTGTCTTCGAGATCATCAAGACTTTGAAGCCGTCAGGACGCGGCGAACTGGAAATTACGGACGTGAATAACGCGTATATCGCCCGAAACGAAATGACATGGCAAGTTATCGAGGGGTGGTGGTCCGATGCGGGGACCTTCGACTCGCTTCTGCGTGCAAATATCCTCGTCGCTAGCCAGCACAACGGCAATGAAGAAGAACTGCCCCAGGAAGTGATCCAAAACTCCGCATCCATTCTGAGGCGACAATGAAACTTCTAGTCACGGGAGGAGCCGGCTTCATCGGCTCGAGCTTCATCCGGTATGTGCTGCGCACGCGCACGGATTTCGAGATCGTCAACTTCGACAAGCTCACATATGCCGGCAATCTCCGAAATCTCGAGGAAGTGGGCCGTGATCCGCGGTATGCCTTCGTCCGCGGCGACATCGCAGAGCCCGATCACGTGGCGGGCGTTTTTCAAGAGCACCGGCCTGAGGTCGTGGTGAATTTCGCAGCCGAGACTCACGTCGATCGCTCGATCGAAGACACCATGCCCTTTCTGCGAACGAATGTCGTCGGCACCCACTGCCTGCTCGAACAGGCGCGCCGCTCCGGCGTATCAAAGTTTATTCAGATCTCAACGGATGAAGTCTACGGAAGCCTGGGAGCACAGGGTGCATTTCGTGAAGACACACCGCTCGATCCCAGCAGTCCCTATTCCGTCAGCAAGGCGAGCGCGGACCTCTGGGCTCTCAGTTATTTCAAAACGTACGGATTTCCGGTGGTGGTGACACGCTGCTCGAATAACTACGGTCCCTATCAATTCCCTGAAAAGCTCATTCCGGTTCTTGTGACGAATGCCATGGAAGATCGATCTCTTCCGATTTATGGCGACGGTCTTAACGTCAGGGAATGGATCTTTGCCGACGAACACTCGCGAGCGGTGCTGCTGGCTTTGGATGTGGGCCGGCCCGGCGAGGTGTATAACATCGGCAGCGGCCAGGAGAAAACAAACCTCGAAGTGGTACGTGAAATTCTGAGAATCATGGGCAAACCGGAGTCGCTGATCCAGTTTGTGAAGGATCGTCCGGGACACGACCGGCGCTACGCTATCGACTGTTCGAAGATCCGCAACGAATGGGGTTGGTCGAGCGCCGTCGACTTCAGCGCCGGCCTCGCGGAAACCATTGCATGGTATCAATCGAGGCAGGACTGGGTTCAGGGAATCAAGGATGCATCCTACCTGTCCTACTATGAACGCATGTATACGCGCCGCGACGAGACCCTGAGTCGTCTTCAGTAAATGATTCCCTGCGACCTTTGTGGTTCCCGCGATCCGGCACCGGTCCTTGAGTCTCCCCGGCTGGACGGACCTCTGGTGTGTTGCAGGTCCTGTGGGCTTTATTACGTCGGCGAACGCCGAACAAATCTTGCCTTTGGACCGGATGCCGCGGCGGCCACTACCCAGCGCATCCGTGAGGCAAACCGGGATCTGCAGGGTATTGAGCTCGATGAGGAACGCCGCCTTGCCGTCTTGAATGCCCGGACTCGCCTTCATCTCATCCGAAAATACAGGTCCTCCGGGAGGCTTCTGGAAGTGGGGTGCGCGCGGGGAGACTTTCTCCGTGTCGCCAGGGAGTATTTTGAAGTTGCGGGTGTCGAGCCGAACGAAGAGCTGGCCAGAGACGCAATGGCCTTTGCGCCGGTCGATCAGGGAATCATTGAAAACCAT
>DASTBJ010000542.1:0-6079 GCA_035712125.1 Terriglobia bacterium | reverse complement strand
GCTCACCAGAACGGCGCTTCCGGCGACGATGTCCAGACTTCCATTGTTGTCGAGGTCCGCGATGCGCAAATGAATCTCGGCTCCCGCAGCGACGTTAACACGGGCAATCTCCACAACATCCGTTCCGGTGTCCGGTCCATTGTCCACCACCCGCAAGATCTGACCGGCACGGTTCAACAGCACGAAATCTATCGTGGTGTCGCTGTCGATGTCTGCGACGGCAACCGAGACCACATCACTCTGCGTTTTCCGGATTGGCCGTTCGCGATACTGGCCCAGTCTTTCATTAGCAAGAACTGTGAAACCGCTCGCATCAACAACCGACAGATCCGGGTCGCCGTCCGCATCGATGTCAGCGCTGGCAAATTGTCGGACGCTTCGCAACCTCGGGAACGGGTACAGGTCCCTGAACGTTCCGTTGCCATTGTTGCGCAGCACTACCGGTGGAGCTGTTACGACCGCAGGACCTGCGAGAATATCGAGATCTCCGTCGAGATCAAAGTCAAAGACCTGGACAAAGTTGTATCTCGCGCGCAGCACCCGATCCGGCAGGGCCGTCGCCGTCGTGACCTCGGTAAATGAGTTTATGCTGTCGCGACGATAGAAACGGACGCCTTCCTCGCTCACGGCAACAACGTCGGTCTTGAAGTCGTAATTGAAATCGAACGCGATGACTTTCCCGTCCCGGGCATTCTCTTTGGCAAAAGTAATCTTTGGCCCCCCCACGACGTGAAGAGTGCCCTCACTGTAGAAAGCCACCGATGGCGAGGTCTCGCTGTCGAATGGAACGATGAGAGAGGTGTAGTTTTTGCCGGATTCAATACCGGAAATGTTTTCGGCAGAAAAACTCATCGCGGTGTCCGCAGCCGCCGGTTGGGCGCTGGGTGACGGAAGGGCGATGAACCTTATGAATGGCTCGCCAACAAATGCATCCGGCGTTTTAACGGAGTTGAGGTCGCGGCGAAACTCTGCGGATGGCGCGAGCATGTTGCGAAGGAATGCGACCTGGACTGCAGCGGATCGCAAGTCTGCTCCCCCCGCCGCCTGCTGCAAAGCGGTCAGTTGTTGTTTCGCTTCAGGTCGCCAGGCAGCAGATTTCGCCGCGAGTTTTGCGAGAGTCTCATTCAGAGCTTCACGATTCCCGCGCTTGGCTGCGAGTCTCGTGACATCCAGCAACACCGCGAGGTTGTCCGGCGCTACTTCCAGAATTCTATCGAGCACTATTTGCGCCTCACCATCGCTGGTGCTATTGCTCTGGCGCTCCGTCTCTTCGGCGAGGGAATATAGAGCGCGAAAATTCTTTGGGTCCAGTTCGACAGCCTTCTTGAAATGGCCGATTGCGGCAGGCAGGTTGCCGCGGCGACTCTCGATCGAACCCAGCAGAACTTCGATCTTACTGTTGGCAGGCGCCAGGGCGCGCGCCTTCTGAACATGTTCGTAGGCTCGGCCCAAATCCTGGTGGCGCGCGGCCAGCAGGCCGAGATTTGCCCAGCTTGCGGGTTCCTGGGGAGCGAGTTGAGTTGCCTCCGTAAGCCTGGTTTGAGCACGAACGTCTTCGCCAGTCTGCAGTGAAGCGAGCCCCACATAGAAGGCGGCTACCAGATCCCGGTATTCCTTAGACCCGACATCCGGCAATGCGCGCGTTCCCGAACAAGCAGAGGAAGCAAACATGACCGCCAGGACCAGGATTGCATATCTCTTTCTTTTCGAACGGATAGGCTTGTCAGGATTACTCATGATCAGACGGCATCGAATGTAACCCACCTCTGTTGAAACAGCGATGGTAGATGACAAGGCTTCAGAGTTTCAATCAGAGACAACACCCGGGAAAGTAGTGAGAATCGCAAGCCGAATACAAACGTTTTGGTAGGTTGCCTAATTGCCGGAGACCTTGCAGCACTCGCAAGTTGCAAGAAATAGGATTCACGTTTTGCAGCCAGAACGACCGGGTGTAAAATTCCCCGCGTGCGACAACTCTGGAGTCTTTTTTCAACGCTCGCCGCAATGGCAATCCTTGCGGCCGTCATGGTCCCTCGGATGCCCGCTAACGCCCAGGGCCAGAATCCTCCGAAGAACCTCAAAGTGCTGACGCCGGAGAACTACATGGCTCAGATGCAGACCTTTCCGGTCGCGCTCGGAGTCGAAAGCCAGGGAGGCTGCAACTTCTGCCACGAGGCGGACCGCTCACTCGACACCAAGCCTACAAAGGTGAAAGCTCGCGACATGATTGAGTTGGTAGCCGAGATCAACGCGAAGTTCGGCGACGGGAAGGTCCACGTAACCTGCTGGACCTGTCATCAGGGCTCAACCAAGCCGGAGACCGTCAGAATACCCCGATAGGATGCCTTCGACGGACTGCGCTTTCGCTCGCTTCGATTCACTTTCAACATTTTCACTGCCCGTCTCGCTCTAGGTGCAACGGCGTCAGGGCGTTGGAATATCCACGGCGATCCAGACGGCAGGCACCTTTCCGGTATTCTCCGCCCAGTGCGTCGTTGCCCGGCCTTCGGCAAAACCGCCGCCAGGTCTGAGGACCTGGTCCGGCCGGTCTTGCCGGCGATACGTCACCTCGCCCTGCAAAAGATACGTCACAGCGGGACGGCCGACATGATTGTGAAGCGCGAGCGCACCTCCGGGCTGCAGGGTGATCTTGCGCATGCGTAACTGGCGTCCCTTCACGGAGTCGAGCTCGTTCGTAAGGTCGATTGTTCGCAGTAGTTCCTCGCTCTGGCCGACATTTTGCGCAGGCGGCTGCCGCTGTCCGGCCGCGTAGCCGGCAAGAAATGCCAAAAGCACGGAGGCTGAACCAAGAATGACGGACGCTTTGCCGATGTGCATGAAGATTCCCTCCACTCGAACAACAATTCGCCAAATCCAACCGAAGTGATGAAGCCTGAAGGAGTTTAGGTCAATTCCACGCCCAGCGGACGAGAACCCGATCCAATTACCTTGACGGTCCCTTTCCGCGGGGAGCATGCTGACCTCCAAAACAACTGAACCACGACGGACAGGACGGAGGACTACGATGAAGTTGGGTCGAACTAATCGTTGGACAGGCGTCGCGATCACCTTTGTTCTCGCAATCGGCGTGGCACCCGCAGCCGGTGCGCAGGCTCCGGCAGGCGGTGCTCAGGGTCGCGGCGGGGGTACTGTGTATACGCCAGCGCCAGGCGCCAGGGACCTGAGGGCCGTGATGTTCAACTGGATGTGGCACCAGGGCATGTTGAAAGGTGCTGACGAGCGCGACATGGTGGCGACGCTGGAGTATCAGGCCAAGGGCGGCACCATTCAGGTGGACGGCCAGCCGTGTACGCTCACGAGATTCCGCGAGAGCACGAACTACCAGACCTTCAGCCAGCGCGTTGACTACAGCTGCACACGCCCGAACAGGCAACCAGTCTCGAACATCGAAGTGGTGAGTTGGCACTATGCGTGGACTGAGGACACGCGAGGCGCCGAGATTGGCGGCCACAAGGGCAAGGCCACAGCGATGCCGGCAACGGTGCAGGAGCGGCTCATTCGCATCTGGGGCAATCCTCAGGGCGCGGCGAAAGCCGCGCTGGCGGGGACCATGAACGAATGGAGATTGGGCGCCAACCCGAGCACCGTTATCCCCGAGGGTGTGACGAAGGCCGGCAACACGACCCTCTCCTTTGACGCCGCGGGCAAAGCGGTCCTGACCTTCCCGATTCCCGGCGTTGCCGGCGCCACGGGCACCGCCACGCTCGATGCGAAGTACATGGTTGAGAAGGTCGTCGTCACGCAGGGGACGAACACGACCGAGTTCACGCACAGCAACTATCAGGATTGGAACAACCCGCTGCACAAGATCGAGGTGTTCTACGCCGGCCGGTTGACGGAGCGGAAGAACGGCGCAGTCGTTCGCGATCTGACGACAAGCGAAACAGAGACGGGTAACGTGTACGTCGTGGCTCCCGTGCCGCCCAGCGTGCAGAAAGCGATGAACGTCGCCGAGAAAGCTCCCAGGATCGTGTGGGCGAAGAATGAGCCTGCCGCCAACAGGACAGCGCCCACCCCGCGACTGGGCGCGCATCCTGACCTGACGGGCGTCTGGCAGTTCAACGACTGGATTGGCAACTACGGCAGCCGGCGATGCGGCCCCACGCAGGTAAATTGCCTGCGACAGACCAACCAGACCGAAGACTTCGCGCTCTACTCTCCCTCGCGCTTCGGCATGTTGACTCGTCCTCTCTACAAGCCGGAGCACTGGGACAAGGTCATCGAACTCGACATGTGGACGAACAAGCACGATCCGGTGATGACGTGCCAACCAATGGGGCTTCCGCGTCAGGGGCCGCCGCGGCGCATCTTCCAGACGGAGAACGACATCACGTTCCTCTACGGGCAGTTTCCCGATGCGGGTGGAGGCTTCCCTGAATTCCGCGTGATTCCGATTGACGGCCGCCAGCACGGACAGGATGCCCGGTATGCGAACAAGTATTACGGCGACACCGTGGGGCGCTGGGAGGGCGATACGCTCGTGCTCGACTCCATCGGTTTCGTCGACACAACGTGGATTGGACGCGGCGGATTCTTCCACACCGACAAGATGCGTATTGTCGAGAGACTCAAACGTGAGGGCGATGTCCTACTTTACGATCTGACGCTCGAAGACCCGGATGTACTCGTCGAGCCACTGGTGTTCCCGACGCGCGCACTGCGGCGTAATACCGGTACGGGCGCGAGCCTCATCCCGGAACGTGGTAACTGCGAGACAAACTTCGAAACCGAAGCGGCCGCCTCGCAGATTCGACATTAATCGAAATGCTGCCGGCTTTAGCCGGACCAGGAGACGCAGATGGCTAAATGGATTTCACGATTCGTCCTGTGCGCGTTCCTGCTGACGAGTGCCACGGTGGACGCGCATCACTCGCTCGCGGGCGTCTATGCCCTGGGCAAAGAGGCCAGGGTGTCCGGGGCGTTCAAAGCCTTCCGGATCGTAAACCCACACTCCATTATGAAGATTGACGTCAAGGGGACCGGCGGCACGCTGGTCGAGTGGACGTTCCTCGGCGGCAGCCCCACGCAGATTGCGCGACTGGGTCTCAAAGAGGGGCCCAATGCACTCAAACCCGGGGACGAGATCACCGTCACGATCGTTCCGGCGATCGACGGCAAGAGCCCTGTCGGGCTGCTGGCGGCGATCACCTACTCCGATGGGCACACGGTTCGCTTCCGCTCGCCCGACGAATAGATAGTCCTGAGCACCTGGGATCTGCCAGGACGCTGCCGTCTATAACGCTCGTGGTATCCTCCGGGGCAGGACTCCGTCGGTATCCCGACTATGGAGGTTTCGATGAAGACTCGGAATGCTCTTATCGTGGCGGCCGCGCTTGCCGCCGCACTCCTCGCTTCTCCCGTCCGCTCCGCGGCGCACCACTCCTTTGCTGCAGAATTCGACGGAACAAGGTGCCAGGACTACACCGGCGTGTTAACCAGGCTCGACTGGCAAAGCCCCCACGCCTACTTTTACCTGGATATCAAAGACGACAAGGGCAAAGTCGAAAACTGGTCGTTTCAAACCTACGCGCTGATCACGCTGCGGCGAAACGGAACCGACCGACAACTCTTCATGGAAAACATGGGCAAGGAAATCTGGGTTCGCGGCTGTCCCGCGAAGAACGGCAAGGAACGTTACGCTGCCGCGGGACTGCTGAAATTTCCCGATGGTGTGCTCCGTCAGGTCGGACAGCTGCAGGATTAGGAGAGTGCCATGCGACGACTTCCAGTACTTCTGATTTTTTTGGTTGCTCTGCACGCAGAGGCGGAAACCGGCACCAGTCCTCAAACAACGGAATACACGATCAAGGTCCTCGCTCCTGGCGGACCGCCGCCGCGCTTGCCGGACGGCAAGCCGGATTTCTCGGGTCACTGGTTCCCGAACGGCGCAGGACAGGGTGTTTCCGGACGCTTTGGTGTGGATCCCGCGGCACTCTCCACATTCGATGCGCGCGTGACACCTGAGGAGCGTCCCGTGTTCCAGCCCTGGGCGGAAGCCAAGATTAAGGCGATGACGCCAACTGAACTCGAACTCTCAAAGTCGTCCGTGAACTGCATG
>DASTBJ010000541.1:0-14268 GCA_035712125.1 Terriglobia bacterium | reverse complement strand
GAACCAGCACAGCACACCGATAGACAGGGCAATTCCCATCAGGTGAAAACCTTCAATGATTGGAAAGAGCAGAAGCGATTCCAGAATTCCTCGGCCGACGGAAGTGCCCGCGATCCACTCGCAGAGCTCCCGGATCGGGGCAAATGGGCTTCCGGTTTTCGACGGAATCGCGGCAGCCAGGAACCAGACCACAGCGGAAATCAGAATAGAAATAACAGCACCGGCGATTAATCCATTGCGAATGGGCTGTAAAGAACTCCTTCGCGTGCTTGTTGTGGTATCCATCACTCGTGTCGACAAGTCATGCCTCCTTTCGCAAAACCCGAGAACAGCGGGCAGTCGGGATGCCAATGCGTTCTGCCTTTCGATTCAGCAGCTTCGTTGTGACGTGCAGCAGTAGAGGGCGACAGATCGTCGCGGACAACGACTCGGCGGCGTTTCAGGTTGGCAAACTGTCAGCGGCGCTGCTGACTTCCTGGAGCGGCGGTGACGTGTATACGCGCGTCAAGGACGAAGCATCCCTGCCCCGGCGGCAGCGCAACGAGGGGGTTCAGATCCAGCTCGGAAATTTCGGGCAGAAGTTCCACCATCCGCGAGACTCGAAGAAGTATGTCTTCGGTCGCAGACAGATCCGCGGGAGGATGCCCTCGATAACCTTCAAGCAATCGGAAGCCTCGAATCGAACGAACCATCTCGCGCGCATCCTTATCCGCGATGGGGGCGATACGAAACTGGACATCGCCCAGGATCTCCACGTGGATTCCTCCAAGGCCGAACGCGATCAAGGGGCCAAACGCCGGATCCGTTGCGACTCCAGACATCAACTCCACACCACCCGTCACCATTTTCTGGACCACAACACCGTCCATCGCTTCAAGCAGCCCTCGCGACGCAAGTTCGTTCCGGATCTTCGTAAACGCCTCTTCGACAGCGGCAGAATCCGAAAGATTCAGTTGCACGCCACCCACATCACTCTTGTGCAGGATCCGAGTGGACGCGAGCTTCAATGCGACAGGAAATCCGATTCGCTCTGACAGGGTGACCGCATCAGCGCTTGTGCTGGCCGTGCCTCTTGCGGGCATCGGTATGCCGAAACCTTCCAAAATCGTCTCAACATCAGGCGCGGGAAGCCATCCACTGCCGTTGCGTTCCAGAAAGTCCTGGACCACGCGCCGGGCGTTCTGAGTCCCAACATTTGCGAGCGTGGAGAGATTACCCGGAGGCGACGATTTCCACTCGAAGTACGTGGCGCATTTGCCAAGAACTTTCGCCGGAGTTTCCGGAAAACGATATGCCGGAATGATTTCGTCCTGCGACACCAGTAAAGTCTGCGAGACCTCGTCCGACATGACACAGGCGAGAACGGGCTTTCCGCGCCCTCCTTCCGCACGTGCCCGTTCAACACCTTCGCGAATGGCTGTGGCGTAGGCGGATGATGCGTTTCGCTCGAGCGGAATATAGAGAACTACCAGCGCATCAATCTCATTGGAGGCGAGTACCGTCGCAATGGTCTGCGTATAGCTGCCCGGACCCGCGGACGCTACCATGTCGATAGGGTTTGAAATGCTTGCTGCTGCAGGAAGGAATACACGCAAGAGCTTTCGGGTCTCTTCGGACAATTCCGGCACCGTCAAACCGGCGGCAGCGCACGCATCGGCACAGAGAATACCGGGACCGCCCGCATTCGTTACGATGCCGATACGTCGTCCCTGAATCAGCGGCTGGCTGCTCAATGCCACAGCCACATCGAATAGTTCATCCACGGTTTCGGCGCGAATAACACCGCTTTGACGGAACAGCGCATCCACGGCAACATCGCTCGCTACTAACGCCGCAGTATGCGATCCCGCAGCCCGCTTACCCGCAGCAGATCGTCCTGCTTTCACGGCAACTATGGGTTTGTCGCGCCCGACGCGGCGGGCGATCTGCGCAAAACGCCGCGGATTGCCAAAGGATTCCAGATACAGAAGAATAACCTTCGTCGCTGGATCGCTCTCCCAGTATTCGATGAGGTCGTTACCTGAAACGTCTGCCTTGTTACCTACGCTCACAAAAGTCGACAACCCGAGGTTGCGCTGCGCCGCAAGCGCCAATACTGCAAGTCCCAGCGCGCCGCTCTGCGACGACATTGCCAGTGGTCCGGACGGGGGAAACACGGGCGAAAAAGATGCATTGAGTCGAACCGAAGGATCGGTGTTCAAAAGACCCATGCAATTCGGACCGATCATTCGCATTCCGTAGCCGCGGACCTTTTCCACGAGCTCTTGTTGAAGTTGCTTCCCTTCCCCGGCGCTTTCGGCAAAACCGGCCGTAATCACCACAATCGCACGAACGCCGCGTGCCGCGCAGTCCTCAACGACACCGCTGACGGCGTCGCGTGGCACAGCGATGACCGCAAGATCAACTGCCTCTGGAATGCCGCGAACGGACGGGTAGGCCTTCAAGCCTTGAATTTCCGTTGCTCTGGGATTGACGGGGTAGATCTTACCCTTGAACTCGGCACGGATCATTTCATCAAGAAGTCTCGATCCGATGCGCATAGGATCACGCGACGCGCCCACAACAGCAACGGACGCTGGATGAAAGAACGGCCGCAAAGATGACGCCGCCTCGCTTGGAGTAGTCTTCCCTTCCTCAACGCTCACACTGACCTCCTCATCGTCGTCGCCGACCTTGCACTCATTGCCGATTGGGGAACTCCTGTGCGATGCTCCTACGGTATGAAGAGCTTATCCATCCTATTCACAACCGTCGCAACGCTTTCAAGTGTTGTTCTGAGTACCGCATCTGCCGTTCTGCCGCAAATACAAACTTTGCCCGGAAGCGTCATCCGCGGCGAGCGCGTCCTGACATCGAACGGGTGCCTGAGTTGCCATTCCTTAAAGGGTCAGGGTGCAACACGCGCGCCCGACCTGAGTGTCCCTTCGAAAAACGCTGCTACACCCGCGCTCTTTGCTTCGTCACTCTGGAATCACATGCCCTCAATGCTATCGGAGATGCAGGCGTTGAAGGTCGCGACGCCCGCCCTTCGTGTCGCGGATACGGCCGACCTTTTTGCCTATTTCTATTCCACGCTCTATTTTTCGCCCCGCGGCAACGCTACCAGAGGAGGAAGCGTTTTCGTTTCCAGACAGTGCTCGAGCTGTCACAGCGAGGTCCTCAATACAGACCGTCGCGCGGGCCTTCGCGAAACGTGGATGGATCTGAAGGATCCGAGTGTATGGGCCGAGCGCATGTGGAACCACGCCACAGAGATGGAATCAGCAATGTCGAACCGCGGCATACGATGGCCAAAGCTGTCGGATCAGGACGTCTCCGACCTCGTGACGTTCCTGGCATCGCGAGGAGGATCCGAAGCGGAGGCATATGAGCTTTCTATTGGTGAACCCGACGCGGGGCGAGCTGTTTTCGACCGCTCGTGCACTTCATGTCACACGCTCGGCCAGCGCGAAAGGTCCAAAGTGGACCTCCTGGCGCGGACAGCGCCGCCTTCCGTAACCGCTTATATCGCGGCAATGTGGAATCACGCCCCGGAAATGAAACGCAAAGGCGGGTCCACGCCGAAACTTGCCTCAGGAGACATGGCAGACCTCGTCGCCTTTTTATTCTCGCAGCGCTACTTCTTTGAACCCGGCGACGCACAGAGAGGTAAAAAAGTGTACGAGGACAAGAATTGTGAATTGTGTCATGACGTCCGAAGACCGCAGACGGGCGCCCCGGATCTGGCGAAATCCATGGAAGCGTTCTCCCCCATTGTTCTTACGGCAGCGGCATGGCAGCACGGGATACCCATGATGCAGGCCATGAAGCAGCAAGGCGTCGACTGGCCGCAGTTTAAAGGCCGAGAGATGGCGGATTTAATCGCCTTTCTCAACTCACGGGTGATCGTGCGCGTCGCTCCTCGGTAACGGCATCACGTATTGAAAAGGATTCTAGTCCAATGAGGGATACCGTCTTTACCATGCGCTCGACACCGTACAAGTTCGGCGCCGGCGCAACGTCCGAAATCGGCAGCGACCTGGCGCTACTCGGTTTGAAACGTGTACTGGTCGTGACCGACTCCGCTGTCGCGGCGACCGGCCTCACCGACCGCGTTCTCGACTTGATCCGTGCTCAGAGAATTGAAAGCGCTGTATACGCGGACGTCCGCATCGAACCCACGGACACGTCGGTAAAAGCAGCGATCGAATTCGCTGCGGCGTTTGAAGGTGATGGCTACCTGGCGATTGGCGGCGGCAGTGTCATGGACACTGCCAAAATCATGAACCTTTACGTTACGTACCCCGCTCCCTTCCTGACATACGTGAACGCCCCGATCGGCGAAGCTCGACCCGTTCCGGGACCACTGAAGCCGATGGTTTGCCTGCCAACAACGGCAGGCACTTCGTCCGAAAACACCGCCATCGCGGTTGTCGACATGACGGATCTCCATGTGAAGACGGGTATCTCTCACCATTACCTGCGTGCGACGCTCGGAATCCTTGACCCGCTGAATAGCCTCACAGTGCCGCCTATGGTCAGTGCCTGTTCAGGCGCGGATGTCCTGACACATGCCATCGAGTCCTACACTGCACTGGGCTACGATGAACGTGAAAAGCCGGCTTCCCCTGCGGAAAGGCCTCCGTATCAGGGGGCAAACCCCATTAGCGATATATGGTGCGAAAAAGCGATCAAGCTTGTTCGTCAATTTTTGCCTATGGTTGTAAAAGATGGTCAGGATCGCGAAGCACGAACGCAAATGATGCTGGCGACGATCTATGCAGGAATGGGGTTTGCCAATGCGGGAGTGCATATCCCTCACGCGTTGGGATATCCGATCGCTGGGCACGTGCGCGGGTACCATCCCAAAGACTATCCGCAGAACAAGCCACTCGTGCCTCACGGAATGTCCACGGCACTCGGTGCTCCCGCGTCCTTCGAGTTCACGGCCCCTGCCAAGCCACAACGCCACAGTGAGATTGCAGAATGGATGGGCGTTAAGACTCGCGGCTCCGGCGTAGACTCTGCAGGTAAGGCTCTCCGGGAAGCCTTCGTCGGTTTCATGCGAAGCATCGGACTGCCCAATGGGCTTCAGGCAGTCGGCTACTCCTCCGACGACATTCCCGCACTTGCACAGGGCACCTTGAAGCAGAAACGCCTGATCGGCCTTTCACCGCAGCCTGTTACACAGAAAGCCGTTGAAAAGATACTCGAAGAATCGCTGGTCGTGTGGTGACGGCGTCGTCCCAACGGTTCGAGTAGCTCTCCCGCGATGTCGACGGTTACACTTGTTGGTCTATGGCAATCACAGAACTCCAGGAACGTGACCGCACGCATATCGACGAAAAGTACAAATGGAAAATCGACGACGTCTATCCCACGCTCGCGGCATGGCAAACCGAGAAAGACCGTATCGCAGCGGCACTTCCGTCGATCCGGACCTTTGCGGGCCGGCTCGGATCGTCAGCCACCACTCTTGCCGACGCGCTGGAGACGACGACGAATCTGGAAAAGGAACTATCCCGGCTCTACGTCTACGCGAGTATGCTCGCCGATCAGGATACCCGCGCGTCTGAACCGCAGGGCATGAAGCAGCAGATGCAACTGCTGTTCGCCGACTACAGCGCCCAGGCGTCCTACATCGAGCCCGAACTCCTCAAAATCGGCAGCGAGACCGTCGACGCCTTCCTTGCCTCAGAACCGCGATTGAAGGTCTACGCCTTCTATCTCCGCGATATTGTCCGCCGTGCACCCCACACGCTGACCGATGCGGAAGAAAAACTGCTGGCCGACGCGGGACCGATGGCAGGCTCATCCGGAAACATCTACGGGATCCTCGCGAACGCGGACTTTCCCTATCCCACTATCACGCTTGGCGATGGATCAAAAAAGCGCGTGGATCAATCCGGCTACATGGAGCTGCGGGCGTCGCCAGTGAGAGAGGATCGCGACGCGGGCATGTCGTCATTCTTTACCGCACTGGGCAGCTTCAGCCGGACGCTGGGAACGATAATGAATTCCAACATCCAGCGTGCACTGTTCTACTCGAGGTCACGGAAGTACGCCTCCACCCTCGAAGCTGCGCTGGACGGACCGAATATCCCGGTGTCCGTATATCACCGTCTTGTTGAGGGGGTGAACCGGCACCTCCCGACGTTCCATCGCTATCTCAAGCTGCGCAAACGTCTGATGCACCTCACCGACGATCTCCATTATTACGACCTTTATGCGCCGTTGGTGAGTTCCGTGGATCTCAAGTACTCCGTCGAGGAGGCCCAGGAACATGTGCTGGCTTCGGTAGAACTCCTGGGCGAAGAATATGCCCAGGTTGTTCGAAGAGCATTCCGCGAACGCTGGCTTGACGTGTTTCCCAACGAAGGTAAGCGATCCGGCGCTTACTCGAATGGCGGAGCCTATGATGTTCATCCGTACATGCTTCTGAACTTTCTCGGCCAGTACAACGACGTCAGCACACTCGCGCATGAACTCGGACATACGATGCACAGTTACTACTCCAACAAGACGCAGCCTTATCCGCTCTGCGGCTATCAGATTTTCGTTGCCGAAGTCGCCTCCACGTTCAACGAGGCTCTTCTGTTGAACCACATGCTTGGTCAGATAAAAGATGTGCCGACTCGAATCTCGCTCCTGGGCAACTATCTTGAAGGCATCAAGGGCTCGGTCTTCCGCCAGACGCAACTGGCCGACTTCGAACTGCGTATGCACGAACTTGGAATGAACAGCCGGCCAATTACCGGCGATGTGCTCTCAGCCCTGTATCTCGAAATTACCAGGAAGTACTACGGTCACAACGAAAGCGTGATGATTGTGGACGACTATATCGCCCACGAATGGAGCTATATCCCCCATTTCTATCGCGAATTTTACGTGTTTCAATACGCCACTTCACTGACGGCGGCCGAAGCACTCTCGGCACGCGTCAGTGGGGGAGATGCGGAAGCTAAGGCACGTTATTTGAAATTCCTGAGTTCGGGCGGCTCAAAGTATCCGGTCGAGTTGCTGAAAGACGCCGGTGTCGACATGACTACGGATGAGCCACTGAACCTGACAATGGCGAGAATGAACCGTGTGATGGATGAGATCGAAGGGCTGCTCGGCTAAAGCACGCCCTGCGTCTGGCGGGTCTGAAACGTACGGATGACGTCCTTACCGCTCATAACATCAAGCAGGTAAATTGTGGCCAAATGCCCGTTACAACCGGGCGTCCGGTAAAACGATAATCGGATGGTAAAACCGTTCCCTGCCTCTGCCTCCAGTAACCGGACCGCCGAGTCCAGAAACGCCGGTTTCGTCGTGCATTGAGTGGCTTTCTCCGCCTCCTGCTTTTGCCGGTTGACTTCCTTCTTCTCAGCTGACGTCATCGGCCGGGTACCAGACCCGATCCGGATGTTCGTGATCGCGGCTTCCGGATTGAAGGCAAGGACCTTTACCGAATGCGGCATCGCGGAGGACCGATACAGCGCGACTCCTTCGTTTGGATCGCAGTAGTCCAATACAGCTTCAAAAAAGTCGTCGGATTGGTAGGGCAGCGCGGGATTTGTCTTCCCGTGCGGGACAGTTCCACAGGAACGATGTTCCTGGTCCATGCCTTCCACGCCAGGAATGTAATCCGGGCCCAATGTTGCTTTCGACAACGTGGCTTCGAGAGGCGTGAGCCTGGATTGCGGAGGCTTGCTGAAGAGTTGCGCAAGCAACACCGTCCGTGGCCAATTGCGCTTTGTATTGTCGATTGGCTTGAGGTACGTATTCCCCGATGGATAGACCTGACCGATCAGGAGACTTGCCGCGATGGATTCCGGATCAACTTCCGGGATTTGGCCCCGAATCGATAGAGAGCAGCCGATTAGGAATATAAGGCCGAAGCGCAGGTACTTCATGGTCATAGGAAGATAAGCCCGGGACTTTATTCCGGCAAGGGGCGCCGTGAAATGAGAGCCGGCATAACCGCGAACAGCCCGAGGCTGACGAAATACGCTGTTCCGGATATCGGATCGCGATTCCATACGGCCTCCTCAAACGATTGTCCCTGCAACCTTGCCGCGATTCCGAATTCGGCAATCAACAGAAATGCCAGGCCGACCAATCCGATCGCGAGCCTGCTCGATGCGACGGGGGGGACATGGTACCGACGGACGATCCAGCGCGCCACGAGCCACGTTGCGGCGATCATGAACGGCGTTTCAAGAAGTTCGGCAGCACGAATACCGAGCCGCGGAACAACCCAGAAAACACGAATTGCTCCCAGGATGAAGCCCGTCGCGAAAACGAGGGCAAAATAGAGCAACCCCAGCCGAAAAGCCATGGTGATGGACTCCTGTCGCGTTGCGATGTCTTCCGCAGTCGGCGTGCCAAGAACCCCTGTTCCGACTGTTACAAAGACTTTCATGGGGGGGTTACCTCCTCGCTACATCCCGAGGACGAAAACCACCCCGCGTTTGTGACATGTTGCGGTCCTTCCTAGGCGAACCTTACCGAATAAACCGGGGGAAGGTTCGTCGACACCGTTTGCCAGGAATCGCCGCCGTCTTCGCTGATCCAGACGGAACCCGTCGTCGAGCCGACAACCAAGCGATCACCTGTTTCATCAACATCAAGACCGTGGCGATAAACGAGGTCGTACGCCCACTCCTGCGGCAAGCCGCGCCGCAGCGTTTCAAAACTCTTCCCGCCGTCGCTGGTACGATTAACGACTACGCGCCCGTCGGTCGGACATCGCTTTTCGTCTTTGGTCGACGGAACAAACCACGCAATGTCCGGATTCTTCGGATGCACGGCGACGGCAAATCCAAACACCGATGGCTTCACATTCTCGATTTCTGCCCAGGTTGCAGCGCCATCGACGGACCTAAAGATGCCATTGTGATGCTGGACCCAGAACGTTTCGGGGTTCGCTTTGCATTGCACGAGGCAGTGAACATCCTGAACATTCGGATCGTACATTTGCTCTGGCGGAAAGTATTCCGCACGCATGCCCTTGCCGGTCTGCTGCCACGATTTCCCCCCGTCGCGAGTGATCCAAACTCCGCCTGTTGAGACACCGATGCTCACATGACGCGCGTCCTTCGGATCGACACAGATCGAGTGGATGCCCGGATGTTCGGCCCCATTCGGTCCCCAGTCCTCTCGTTTCGGGTGATCCCACAAGGGACGATTCAGTTCCCACGATTCGCCGCTGTCGGTGGATTTGAACAGCCCGCCGGGCATGGTGCCGCACCAGACGACCCCGGGCTCATCCGCTCCGCCAGGAGCGAGACCCCAGATCAATTTAAGCGCCCACTCAATGGCCTTGCCTGTAAAGGGATGGGGCTTCGGGACGTAACCTTCGGGCATAGCCGGATACGTCGGTACGGATATCTCTGGCCAGGTTTCTCCACCGTCGCGCGAGCGGTGCAGCTTGATTCCAAAGTGACCATGATTCATCGCAGCGAAGAGGTCTCCATTTCGGGGATCACGCATTGTGAGGGTGACGTTGTCGCCAACAAACGCGCCGTGACTGATCGCCCATTTTGAGGCGCCACGATCGATCGTAAACAGCCCCTTCCTCGTCGCTACATAACACCGCTTGCTCATAGTGAAGTGGAACCTCCTGATAGTGCCTGGATGATATCGACGGTCGAATTTTCAGAAACCGGATCGCTCAAGGTTTCACGGTCGCGCACGAGTTCGCCGTCGATGAACGCCACCATGTGTTGCCGGATCTTGCCCTGCTCATCAAGCACGTAGCCTCGTGCTCGCTCGTTGGCGTGGAAATAGTTGTCGAGGACGGCGCGCAGCGTCGTTCCCTGCGCTACACGTGTGGGACACGCAACATGACGCTGAATATTCTGAGTGAATCGAACGGTTGGCAAGGGTCCTCCGGAATAAGCAGCGTACACCGGCGATCCGAAGGACTCAATGGACTTAAGGCACGACGGTGCCTGTGCGGAGAACGCCTTCATTGCCGACCATCGTCTCCGGAGCGTAGTTGTTGTCCTGACAGATGTACTCAAACAGCTCCGTGCCTTCAGACCAGTTAAGGTTAAAGCCGCTCTTCCAGGGCGTGGTAAAGGCACCCGGGTCTTCGATCGTCACTTCGTACTTGAGTGTGTTGAAATCAGGACGAGACACGCGTTCGATCAGATGCATTCGATCCGTATGGGGAATACCATCACGGTTCATCCACGCACGCTCATTAAACCCGATCGTGTCGATCACCAGCGTATCGTTGTTTTCCCAGCGGCCAATGGAATGCCCGTAGTAGCTGGGCGCAAGCTCGGCTGCTGGAGGATGTGGACGTCCGTCCATGTAGATCGTTCGCACCGAATGTGGACCGCCGAGATCCAGAATAAACACGCGCTGCAACTCTGGCACATCGAGAATTTCGATTCCGTAAGGCGTCACGAACTGCCGCGGTCCGGGTGACGGCTTGCAGCGTGTGTGCGGCTCGTCGGCAAGGACATTGCGATGGCGAAAATTCGTGAGTGCCCGAGCCCAGTCCTGCAGCGGCGCATCGTCAATGTGAATTGGAGCGTTTCTTGTCGTGTTCGGCTCGTAGCTGTTCGGATTGATGGCAAGACGCCCACCGTTGCCCACCCACAACCCCTTCGACCCGGCAGGCGCGTTAAGGTAGACGCGCCCGTCTGGCCAGCGCGGCGTCGGCTTCGGCGGACCGGAGTCCGCGCCACCACGCCCTCGCTGCGCGAGCAGCGGAGTGATCAACAACAACGTGACCAGTACTGAAAATAATCTTTTCGCACCCATATTGCCCCCCGGATGTAGCACGACTGGTGCGGTGAAATATATCCCGCCGCGTCAAATTGCGCTACCATCACCGCCATGGGAATAATGGATTTCATTCGTGGCGAGCTCATTGAGATCATCGAATTTAACGACGACTCTCGCGACACCATAGCGTGGCGTTTTCCTGATAACGATCGTGAGATCAAGCGAGACGCGCAACTCATCGTCCGCGAGTCTCAGGTCGCTCAGTTTGTCTATCTCGGCCAGTTTGGTGACACCTTTCCACCCGGAAAACACACCCTCACGACGGATAACATCCCGGTATTGTCGACTCTCAAGGGCTGGAAGTACGGCTTCGAGTCGCCATTCAAGGCGGACGTCTATTTCATCAACACCCGCCTCTTCACCGGCAATAAGTGGGGAACGTCGAATCCTGTCATGATGCGCGATAACGACTTCGGCGTTGTGCGGCTTCGTGCGTTCGGTACTTACGACTTTCGCGTCGTGGAGCCCCGCCTGTTCCTTAAAGAAGTGGTGGGGACGGATCATAATTTCCGCGTGGATGAATTTGCCGAGACCATGCGTTCGCGGCTTGTGAGCATTTTTGCGGATTCGCTGGCGACGGCAAAGATTCCCGCACTCGACATTGCATCGCGTTACACCGACATCGGTGACGCTCTGCTTCCGATCATCAACCCGGTGGTTACTGCCAAATACGGCGTTGAATTTCCCAGCTTCGTTCTCGAAAACGTTTCGGTTCCGCCGGAAGTCGAAGAAGCCATCGACAAACGATCCAGCATGTCGGCAATCGGAAATCTCAATGACTACGTCAAGTACCAGATGGGTCAGGGAATGGCGAAAGGAACCGGCGGGGGCGCGGGAGGCACGGCCGCGGAACTTGCGGTCGGTTTCGGGATCGCGCAGGAGATGATGCGCCAGGGTGGGATGACCTCCGCCGCATCGGGAGCACAGGGCGCAGCTGAACTGATGGGACTACCCGAAGCGGCAAATTTCCTCGGCGTTACTGAAGCGGATGTGATGGCAGCGATTACCGAAGGAACTCTCAAGGCCAAGAAGATCGGTTCGCAATACCGCATCACGAAGGCCGCAATCGACGCGTTTCTGGCCGAGTGAGCTCTGTCACTGCACTCGGCAAGCGCCCCTGCCCGGATTGCGGCGGAGAGATGGAATGGAGCGCGGCGAAACAGGCTCTTGCCTGCCCCTATTGCGGCTTCATCCCGAAGGAACAACCGGGCAGCGCCGCCGAAGCCGCCGGTGCCGTCGAGCACGATCTCGAGAAGGCGCTTGCCGGCACGGGCGATGACCACCGGGGTTATGGCGCTCAAACCGAAAAAGTAAAATGTCAGAGCTGTAACGCTATCTCGGTCTTCGAGGCCACTCACGTCGCCAAACGCTGCGATTTTTGCGGTTCACCTTCCATTGTCCCGTACCAGGAAACCCGGGATGCCATCACGCCGGAGTCGCTGCTGCCCGTTAAGGTGGATGCTTCGCGGGTGCGCGACATCGTTAAGGGATGGGTTCACTCACGCTGGTTCGCTCCGGATTCGCTCAGGACGCGGGCTCTTACCGATACGCTGAAAGCCATCTACCTTCCCTACTGGACGTTTGATGCCTCAGCCCACGCGGACTGGACGGCAACGTCGGGCGACTACTACTACACGACAGAGAGCTATACCGACGCCAAGGGCCGTCGACAGACAAGGCAGGTTCGCCATGTGCGGTGGTATCCGACCGCCGGTCAACTTGACCATTTCTTCGATGACGCGCTGGTGCCGGGGACTGTCGGTGTGCGTATGGACCTCCTGAACAAGGTGGAACCATTCCCAACCCGGGAACTCCAGCCCTACGATCCGGCGTTCGTACGCGGATGGACGGTTGAGCGGTATCAGGTGGATCTCCGTAGAGCCGCCGATGTTAATCGTGATCAGATGAACCAGCAGATGTACACCCTGTGCGGGCAGCAGGTACCCGGCGACACTCATCGCGACTTGCAAGTCCACTCCGTCTTCGCGAGGCGGACATTCAAACACATCCTGGTCCCTGTCTGGCTGGTGACCTATACGTTCGGGCCGAAGACTTTTCATGTGCTCGTCAACGGATACACGGGAACTATTGCCGGAGATCGTCCGACCAGCTGGGTGAAAGTGTTCGTGTATATCGTGATCCCAGCGATTATTGTGCTAATCGTGATCGCGCTGTTAAATCTGCGAGAGGGCTGATCGATTACTGGGGCCGGATATGCGTCAGGACGGCGGCCATGGTCAGCAACAGGCCAATTATCGCGAGGCCAAAAAGCAGCAGAACCCAACCGAGAACATTCAACGTCGAGACCGTCATCTGCCTAAACCACATCAGAGTCCACCAAAGAGAGTGGCGCCTCGGGACAGAGGCGCCGTTTTTAAGGAGTCACGGAGGAAACATGGGCATCTTAGCGGTTCCTCCGAGGGGTGCACATCGACCGTAGGTCTGTGGCCGGAAGGTGCTGGCCGGTCCGCGTAGGAACGGCAACAAAAGCAGGCAGTTAGACCCTGAACTGGCCCTACCTCGATTCGCAGGTAACACTCTTGGGGGGTGTATTGCGGCAAGCGATCCCGTCGGTCACGCCGCCCGACAACAGCCCGCAGGCGGTGCTGGCGGCGGCCGTTTCGGCTTGCAGTCTGTCCCCGCCGGTTGCCCTGCGGCATTCCGTTGCTCCGCGGAATTCGACACAGACTTCGCAGCTCACCTGACTCGTCGACATGGTGAGGTAGCCCAGGTACCCGAGCAACACCGCCACACCGGCAACGACCAAAACGACCTTTAACTTGCTGTTCATGAATGCACGCTATCTTAGCCGCTAATTCGGGGTCAGGCTACTCGAACCCCTAATTGTGCCAATCACGCGCCGTCTGGAACGGAAGCCGGTTAAACTGCCTCCGCATGGTCAGCCTGGCTCACAGACCGGAGCGGCAAGTTCTGTTAGCTCTGATGCTCATCGCCGGGGCATTAATGCTGGTGATGCTGCTTCTGCCGAATCTGGATAGCGCTCTGCTGTTGGCTTTCCGCACCGGGACGGATCCGGCGGGCCCCATCTGGATCGAAGAACTCGCGCGCGACATAACGGCGCTGGGCAGCTTCGGTGTGCTCGCCCTGCTGATCACGGCGAGTGTCCTCTTCCTTTTTTTAGCGCGACAAAAAACCGATGCGTGGACGATGCTCGCCGCGACGGTGGGTGGTATTGCCGTTGTCCTGATCTTAAAAAGCGTACTCGGGCGGTCTAGACCTGACGAATTGCTGCGCAGCGTCTATGTTTCCACGCCCAGCTTTCCCAGCGGACATACGATGATGTCGACGGTGACGTACCTTACTCTCGGCGCGTTCATGGCTCGCGAGCTGCGCAGCCGGACGTTAAAGACCTATGTCGTGGTGCTCGCGCTCGTCGTGTCCACGCTCGTCGGGATGAGCAGAATCTATCTGGGAGTTCATTGGCCTAGCGATGTTTTCGCAGGCTGGAGTTTTGGAGCAGCGTGGGCACTGCTTTGCTGGACT
>DASTBJ010000540.1:0-5047 GCA_035712125.1 Terriglobia bacterium | reverse complement strand
AGGTCGCGGATCGCCGTTCGACCGATGTCCAGACGTCGGCTCGTGGCGGGTGCTGCAGGAAGTGATCGCAATATGTATGCTCCCGGCGGAACGGCAGGAAACTCAAACTTTCCGTCCGGTCGAACCCACGCCTCCAGAGTTCTCTGTAACGAACCGCCGAAAGAACCTTCAAGAGCAGTGACACCACCGGTGACGCTGGGTCCAGAGAGCAGAGGGGTGAGGGTTACCGTACGTGTCGTTCGGGCATTAATCGACTTATCCGTTACCTTGCCGCTTACGACGACTCCTACACCGGTATATGCAGGTTTGAGATCGATGTGCAGGTTCGTACCGTCAACAACGAAATCGATGGGTACAAAGCCAGGCGCCTGCAGCGTATAGCTGCCCTGTGAAACGTCGACGAATTCAAAGGAACCGTCCGTCGTGGCCTTGGTATGTACCGCTGATCCGAGGGGGTTATGAAGAGTTACCGGAAGGCCGGAAATGTTGCGTGCGCCGGCGAGTTTCCCGGTGATCCTGATTGTCTTTGCGGCCTCGCGCAAATGTGGGGTCACGGATTCGCTTTGCGAATGGACCGTGGCAGGCAGCTGTAGAAAGAAGAGAGCGAGCAGGAACAACGTACTCATTGGCGCTATGCCAAAAGAGTATCACGAACTATTCGCGGACCCTATTCGCCGAAGGTCGCAGATTAGCAGCAGGACGATAGTCCTTTCGGGGGGTTGGCGGGAAAATCATGGCCCGGACGGGACGTTTCCGATTTCTCAACCGGCCTGGCCCCGATTTTCAAACTAGTCAGCCCTTAGGGGAGTTCCTGAATTTGAATCGCCCGGTATTCCACGATGCCGGCCTCTCCCTGCAAGCCGATATAGCCTCGACGATTCGCAAGGCCGTTAGCCCGCGTGATAACGGTTCCGTTCAGCGTCACATTCAACGTTTCTCCGACAACTTCGATTTCAAACGTCTGCCATTCGCTGATTGGCTTTGCCACACGGAGCGCGGCCGCAGAGTCGAAAGTTGTTTCTCCACCTCTATTTCCGTGCCGGTAGATATTGCCGATCAGGATCGGGTTCGCGGACTGGTTACGGGTCACGTCTCGCGCCTGGATTTGATAGCTGTTGCCGGGCCAGCCTCTCAGAAAAATCGAATCCCCAACAGCGCGAACAAAGACACCGCTGTCGGCGTTGTCTGTCAGGAATCGAACTTCTACTCGCAAGCGAAAGTCGGCGAACTCGCGCTCCGACTGCAGCCAGCCGCTGTTTCCTTCGATTCGGATGAATCCGTCCCTCACGCTGAAGGTGGTCGGCGTCGTATTTTTAGCGGTCCATCCCTGCAGGCTCTTACCGTCGAATAGTGCGGCGTAGACTCCGGTCTGGGGCGTGACGATTCTCGCGGTTGTTGCGCCGATTTGAGGAAGGGTCGCTGCTAGAACGATCACGCTGAGTAGCAAATTCATGCGTATTCCTTTTACATCAGTTTTTTACCGCGTAGATCATACCCTGCCGGGCTGCACTGCCTGCCGAAACGGTTCTTTCAGCGGCCTGATATAATTTCCGCCACAAAAAGGGGGTAAACAATGCAAGGCCGTCAACTGTTCATCGCCGGCGCAGCGCTACTCGCAATGTCGATCCTTCTCGCGCTTCCGGTGGCGGGACAACTGCAGCCGGAACGCGTCGATCTCTCCGCGATGGAAAAGATCCGAGCCGAAGGCCTTGAACGGTCGAAGGTGATGGAGACGGCGAGTTACCTGACGGACGTGTTTGGCCCGCGCCTCACAAACTCCCCCAACATCAAAGCCGCGGCGCAGTGGACCGTGAAGAAAATGGCGGAATGGGGCGTCAGCAATACTGCCCTCGAGCCCTGGGGGCCTTTTGGTCGTGGTTGGTCAAATGAGCGTACATATGTAGCAATGACCAGACCGTATGTGTTCCCGCTGATTGCGTATCCCCGTGCCTGGACCCCCGGCACGAGCGGAACGGTCAAAGGCGATGTAGTGCTGGCTATCATCAACACTCCGGAAGATATTGCAGACTGTCGCGGAAAACTGAAGGGCAAGTTCGTTATGAATACGAATGCTCCGGCTCTTCCTGCGCAGTTCAGGGCTCCGGGGAGTCGCTATACCGAAGACCAGTTGCAGGCGATAGCGAATCCTCCGGAGCGTGGTCGCGGTGGGCAGGGTGGACAAGGCGGCAATGCGGGCCGCGGGAATGCGGCCGCGCCGTCGAAATTGCCGGGTCAACTTTGCGGAGGAATGCTGCCCGCACCTCAGGCAGGCCGGGGACAGGGTCAACAGAATTTTGCGAACGAACGCAACCGCTTCTACCTCGACGAAGACATTCTTGCCCTCGTCGGGCATGGTCAGGCGGCCGGAACTGTTGCGGGCGGAACGGTGTTTGTACAGAGCGGCGGGAATCGTGGTCTCAACGATGCTCCCGTGCCGGCTTACGTGTCGCTCGCGGCAGAACACTATGGAATCTTGATGCGCAACGTTGCGCTGAACGTTCCGGTAGCGCTCGAAATGAACATTGAAAACAAGTTCCACGACGAGGATCTCAACGCCTTCAACGTCGTCGGCGAAATCCCGGGTACCGACAAGGCCGACGAAGTTGTCATGGTTGGAGCCCACTTTGACTCGTGGCATACGGGTACCGGGGCAACCGATAATGCCGCGGGCTCTGCCGTGATGATGGAAGTCATGCGGATTCTGAAAGCAACCGGACTGCCTCTGCGACGGACTGTCCGCATTGCACTGTGGACAGGGGAGGAGCAGGGGCTTCTCGGCTCGGCCGCCTACGTTCGGGATCATTTTGCGGTTCGCAACACGATGACACTTAAGCCCGACCACGCGAAGATGTCGGTGTACTTCAATGTTGATAACGGCACCGGACAGATTCGCGGCGTTTATATGGAGGGTAACGAAGGCGCGCGCCCTGTATTTGAGGCGTGGATGCAGCCCTTCAAGGACTTCGGCATGACGACCCTGTCGGCCCGCGGGACCGGGGGCACGGACCATACAAACTTCGATGCTGTAGGGTTGCCCGGGTTTCAGTTCATTCAGGACGACATTGAATACGACACACGCACCCACCATTCGAACATGGATGTCTACGAGCGGCTTCAATCAAAGGACATGATGCAGAACGCCGTCATCGTCGCGTCGTTTGTCTACAACGCTGCGACTCGTGACGAACTCTTTCCCCGAAAGCCGCTGCACGCACCCCCGGCACAGCGGGGCGGAGGGCGCGGCGGACAG
The DNA here is from genome assembly GCA_035712125.1 of Terriglobia bacterium. Taxonomy (GTDB): domain Bacteria; phylum Acidobacteriota; class Terriglobia; order 20CM-2-55-15; family 20CM-2-55-15; genus DASTBJ01. The sequence continues at coordinate 1,797 of DASTBJ010000540.1, read as the reverse complement.
TAGTTATTCTGTCAGCAGTACAATCGGTTGCCATGCGTCCGGGCTCTGCTACTCGGTTCAGGCTCCTGATTTGGGCTCTTTGCATCAGCCAGGGCCCTTGTCTACATTGTGTCCACGCCCCTCTGGGAAGGCTGGGACGAAGCGTTTCACTACAGCTACATCCAGAACCTCGCGGAAACACGGTCATTGCCGGTTTTCGGGAAATCAACTCTGTCGAACGAGATCACGACATCCTTCGAGCTTGCGCCACTTTCGTACGGCACGAATCTCAGCCTCGATGGCAAGTACACGACATTTGAGCAATATTGGAAGCTGCCGCCGGTGGAACGTCGTAGGCGAGAAGAAGCGCTTCGCTCGATTCCGAACAATGAGAGAGAGAACGTTCCTTCCGGCTCTGCTCAGCTTCAGAACTACGAAGCTCACCAGGCGCCGCTTTACTATTTGCTCGCGGCGCCGGTCTACACTCTATTTTCAAGTTACGACGTGCCCACGCGAGCCTTCGTGTTGCGGCTTTTTTCACTACTGATCGGATCGCTCACCATTCCGAATGCATTCGCGACGGTTCGTTACTCGGGGACGCGGAGGCACGCGAAAATCATTCCGCTCCTGCTCGTGCTGCTGCCGTTGCTGTATCCGACAATTGCGCGCATTGCCAATGACAGTCTGGCGGTGCCGCTGTTCAGCGCGCTTGTGCTGCTGGTTGTCAGGTATTGTGCCCGCGCCGCTCCCGGCGCTACGGTCAAGGACGCGATTGCCATCGGCGTTGTCCTGGGCTTTGGACTTCTGACAAAGGCATCAGAGCGAGCCGTGAAGTTTGCAGAGAAGTCACTGAAGCCTCCATGTCAATTCTAAGTACGACGATTGGCTACGGAGGTTTTGGCCTCAAAGATTCCCCGGTCCGATTTTTTTGGACGTGGCGGACGCAGTGGAGGTCATGCGCATCAGGCTGAGCGTTGAGGCATTCTCATCGTTCGAGAGCGAGACTCCTCAATACCCCATCTTTAAGATTCCTTCCTTCTTTCCGTCTACCGTGCCTTGAACGAGCCACTCCGCGGACGCCTTGAAGAGAATGAGGTGATTTCTTTCCCACATCGCGTTATGGGATGCGCATCCGAGATCGATCAGCACTTTTTCCGGCGAGCCCAGGTCTGCATAGAGCTCGTTCACGCGCGCAGGAACCACCTGCCGGTCATGAATTCCAGCGACCAGCAGCGTTGGAGTACGCATCTTGCCGACGACCTCCGTGCTCCAGCCCCAGTTTGTCGTATTTGGCGCGCGACGCACGCCGGTTCCCCACGTTGCGCCGACAGGATCGGATTCCAGCATTGCCGTCCACACGGAAGCACTCGCTGCAGGATCGTACTGATTCGGGCAGCCGACCTGGCGATCCCAATTGGCCGTGAACTCCGGATGGGACTGAGTATTAAAGACCGCGCCGCTGGCAGGCACCGCCGCCGGAGGATTGGTGGTTGTCATGCGGTTGTAAGCCGGCGCAAGAATCACCAGCTTTGACACCTTTTGCGGATTCGCTGCTGCATACCCTCCCGCGCGCGGACCGCCGAGCGACCAGGCGATCATGCTGACGCGATCGACGCGCCGGAGAGTGCGGATATAGTCCACGGCGGCGCCGATGTCATTGTGATCCGAGGCGATTGTTGTCAGCTGTTTGCCGTACTCAGAATTGCAGGTCGCGCTTAGAAGCGCGGGCACGAGTTCCTTCTGTTCGTCGGTGGACAGGTTGCACGGATCGTTCATGAGAGTCGGACGCGTCGATCGGCCATAACCCGTCATGTCCAC
>DASTBJ010000539.1:0-7469 GCA_035712125.1 Terriglobia bacterium | reverse complement strand
GGGGACGGCAAACTCGTGTACGTTCCTGACGAACAAGGAAACACGATTATCGATTCTTCTCACGCGGGCTACGGCGGCGGCGGAATAGCGATTCCCACGTTGCCAGTGCGCGAAACCATTTGGCCGGCCGCTGGCGACAACAGCGAAAATATCCAGGCCGCTATAAACAAGATCTCCTCACGTCCGTTGGACGCGAGCGGATTCCGGGGTGCTGTGCTTCTCAAAGCAGGTTATTACCGAATGGCGACGCCGATCCGGATTCAGGCCAGCGGCGTCGTGTTGCGCGGAGAAGGAATGGGAGACACCGGCACTATTCTCGTGGGCACGGGCACCGGCCGCACCGCTGGCGGTGGCGCGAATCAAAGCACGCTGGTATCCGTCGGCGGAGCGAGTGGAACGACCATAAAGGACGAAACCAGGCAAATCGTCACCGAGGATTACGTTCCCGTCGGAGCGCGCCGAATCCAGATCGCGTCGGCTCGAGGCTTCAAACCAGGCGACACGGTCATCGTGCGTCGAATCGGAAATCAGGATTGGATTGATGCCGTCGGAATGTCCGGTCCGGACAATGCAAGCCGGTGGCGCCCATTCAACGTGGAGTGGGATCGAATCATCGTTGATGTCCAGGGCGACACCATCACCATTGATGCGCCGATCACATGCGCCATCGAAAAACGCTGGGGCGGAGCGGAAGTAATCAAATACGAAGATCAGGGGCGCATCGAAAGAGTTGGCGTTGAGAACCTGCGGGCCATTTCGGAATTTGATCCATCGAAACGAACGACGCAATACGGCAATATGGACCGCCCAAACTATGTTGCTGAGGAGTACTACTCCGACGAAGATCACTATCGGAACTTCGTTATTTTCGACAATACGAAGAACGGCTGGGTGCGGAATACCACAGCGTTGCATTTCGTTTACAGCATGGTCGGCACGCAACGCGGGGCCAAGTGGATCACCGTGCAGGACTGCGTGTCGCGAGCGCCCGTCTCGATGCGCGCTGGTGCGCGAAGATTCACGTTCGCACTCCGCGGCCAGCTCGCGCTCGTACAGCGGTGCCTCTCCGAGGAAGGTCGGCACTCGTTCATGTCGGGCCAGCCCACATCCAGCGCGAACGTGTTTTTAGACTGCAAAGCCGTCACTCCGTTTTCGTCGAGCGAGCCACACGAACAGTGGGCAACCGGAACCCTTTTCGATAATGTTCAGGCGCCGCTCACAGCGCGATTCTGGAAAAACATCAACATCGGATGGGCCGGAGCAAATACCGTGTTCTGGAACTGCGAAGGAAGTTTTCTCGTGCAGAAACCCCCGACGGCGCAAAACTTCTCGTTCGGACACCTGGGCGTGAATGCTGTGGTCTTCAATATCCCGCTGCAGGATCCGACGAAGGAGAACGGCCACATCGAGTCGCTGGACAAACACGTCACGCCACGAAGTCTGTATCTCACGCAGCTGCGCGAACGTCTCGGCGACGCGGCGGTGCGTCAGGTTGCGACAAGCGCACAGATCGGATAAACCGGAGTTGCGTGGGAGAACCCGAGGGAGTAAAAAGGCCGCCTTAGGCGGCATACCGAAGCGATCCCGAGGGTGTGCCGACGCTAAGGAATACTATTTCGCGGGCAGCGCGTAAGCGACCCAACCCATCGGCGAACCCGTTCCCGGTGGAGGAGGTACAGCGCCACGGCCTCCGCCGGCGGAGCTGGCCGCAGGCACGAGTAAGTACTGCCTTCCATCCATCTCGTACATCACAGGCGAACCGACAAAGTTGCCGCCGAAGCGAGATGACCAGAGTTGCCGTCCGGTGTCGCTGTCCCACGCACGGATCTGATTGTCGCGTCCGGCACCGAATACCAGCCCGGCTTGCGTAACGATGACGCCGTTGAGCATGCCCGCTACTCCCGTTCCTGTAATCCCGCGAGCCGCCAGCGCAGGATCATCGCCGAAGCCGATGCTCCATTTAATGCTCGGCACATTCAAGTCGTATTTGACGATCGAGGTGTACGGCGGTTTGATGCGATTGCCGACGGTGTTGTACTCGTTGATCACCGGTTGCTCAAATTGTGGAACGCCTTCGGGGTAGCGCACACCGCCGCGCCCACGCGCACCGCCGCCTTGAACTGTGACTACAGAACCGGATCCGGCAATCAACTCTGGCGGTGCACCGGAGCCAGCAGGCGCGCCGCCGCGCCCACCGCGTGCGCCTTGCCCCTGTGCCCCTTGACCTCGACCAGCCGGCGGAGTCGTGAGGTAAGTTACGAGATTGTCGATGTCCACACTGGTGAGGTGTGGCATTGCCGGCATACGGCCCTTGCCTGCTCCCACAACGGTACGAATCGCCGCCGCGTCAAAACGTGGCGCTCCGGCCTCGATAAGCGCCGGCCCTCCATTCTCGGTCCCTGACCGATCCGCGCCATGGCAGGTCTGGCAGTTCTGCTGATAAACAATTTGTCCTGCTGGTGGCGGTGGTGCACCGCCGCCACGTCCCGCATTCTCACCGGGTCGTAGCAAACGAAGAATGCCGGGATTGTCGTGAGCCACAACGTACACCGCACCCGTGGGATCGCTTGCGGCGCCTCCAAAAAGCACGCCGCCGTTGCTGGCCGGGACATGGACCGTATCGTTGTAGCTGATCGGCGTAAAGAGGCCTTTGTTGGTAGCTGCAAGCAGGCGGTTCCTGATTGTCTCGGCCTCCGCTGCAGACAAATAGGGGCTGATATCGTCGACAGTGAACGATTGTCTCGAGAACGGCGGCGGAGCCGTCGGAAAAGGTTGTGTGGGCCAGCTCTCTTCGCCGGGCATTTCAGACTTCGGCACCGGGCGTTCTTCGATGGGCCAAATCGGCTCGCCCGTCTCACGATCCAGCACGTAAAGCCAGGTGTTCTTGCTGGTCACAACGACAACGTCTTTATTCCGCCCGTTATGTCGAATAGTCGTTAATTGTGGAGCGGCGCTCGGATCCATGTCCCACAGATCATGGTGTACGAGTTGGAAATGCCATTTGCGCTTCCCTGTTCGCGCCTCAAGCGCGACGATGGACGTCCCGAAGAGATTTGCCCCGATGCGGTCCGCTCCATAGAAATCATAGGTGGGCGATCCCAACGGAATGTAAGCAATACCGCGTCGTGTATCGATTGTCATTTCGCCCCAGTTGTTGGTACCACCGATGTATTTCCATGCATCCTTCGGCCAGGTCTCGTAGCCGTACTCGCCCGGGCGCGGCACGGTGTGAAATGTCCACACCAGCTTTCCGTCACGCACGTCGTAGGCGCGGATGTCGCCCGGTGGGGACATGTACCCCTCGCCCGTCGCGCTGCCGAGGATGATGAGATTCTCAAACACTTCACCCGGAGTGTTCGACTGGATATTGCCGATCATTGAGGGATCACGGCCGTCAATGCCCACGCGCAAATCCACCGCGCCGTTCGCCCCGAATGTCATGATCGACTTCCCGGTCTTCGCATCCAGCTCCTGCAGCCAACTGTTCATCGCGAAGATCAGCCGCTGATCGCGGCCATCGCTGCTTTCCCAGTAGTTCATGCCGCGACTGGTCATCCCGTTCATGTTCTCGCGAATCCACAGCTCTTTACCGGTCTTCGCATCGACAGCCACAAGCGACCCGTTTCGTCCACGCCCGTAGACCACACCGCGAACCACAATGGGCCCGAAGCTGGTATCGCCGAACGGATAGGTCCAGGCAACTTGCAACTGGCTCACATTCGATTTGTTGATCTGTCGAGACGCGAAGTAACGCGAGTTGTCCGCTGCTCCGCCGTATCCGGGCCACCACTTTCCTGACGACTGGGCGAGGCTACTCACCACCACCGTAACGCCCGCCAGCAAGGCGAACGCTGCTGTACGTCGCCACAACAGCAGTCTTCTTTCGTCGGACATCTCGAACTCCTTCCACAAGCCTTCTGATTTGCGGCGCTATCATAGCGCGCCTCTTCGGTCCTTGCGATCTTTAGTCGCGATGTCTATATTGGCCGCACCTTTTTTTCGACCACGAGGTGCCTGAAATGAGTTTTGTGCGAAGCAGATATTTCATCACAGCCGTTGCGGCAGTTGCGTTAGCTGCCGGTTGTGCGAACAGCGAACCGGACTGGGCGTCCACCAACAAACAGGTCATTGATCAGGCGAAGGTGACAGGACGCACACGTGAGCTCCCTCAGGTGAGTGTGCCCATGGTGCTGGGTGATGGCGAACCCGTTGAAGCCAGCAAATTGCCGACGGTGACCATCGCTCCCGGAGTGACTGCGCGACTGTCATGGGCACGCGGCGCGCTCGTCGAGCGAATCGAAATGCAACCCGATGTCACTTATCCGGAGCAGACGCTGACCGAGGAACTCATCATCATTGCTCAGGACGGATCCGCCACAATCGATTTCGATGGCAAGAATGTCGAACTCACAAACGATCAAGTGCTCTACCTTCAACCAGGCACAAAACGATCTGCGAAAGCCGGAGCAAAAGGATTCAAAGCATTCGAGGTCTATTCGCCGGTGCGGTTAGATCATCTCGTGCTTGCCGGCCAGGACACGTCGCGTGCGAACGTCACGTTTCCGGATCAAGGCATTTCGCCGTCTGTTCAGCCCGGCGTTGTCGTCAGTCTTGATGATATTCCGTGGACGCCTCTGACAGTTCCGGAGACGGGAAAGTCGTACAAACGCAGCAGTGCGATGTCTCGCCTCATCTGGGGTAAGAACGCACAGATCAGTCTGGTTCGCATGGATCCCGATTCGGAGTTCCCGTTGCATATTCATCCCGAGGACCAATTGACTCACACATTGCGTGGCACGCTCGATCAAGGCGTGCTGGATAAATCGTTCCCATTCTCAGAGAGCGCGGGAAACACCGTGTACTTGCCGAGCGGTATGGTGCACTCCGGAAAAATCGGCGACACCGGCGCGGATCAGCTCGACGTCTTCTGGCCTGTGCGGCCCGATTACATCGAACGCGCACAAAAGCAGCGCGCTCTTTATGAGCAGATTGTTGCCCCAGACGCGAAGCCCAGAAAACTCGCCGAAGGCTTCACGTTTACCGAAGGTCCCACGTGGCTGAAGGGCAAACTGTACTACTCGGACATGTACTTCAAAGACCACAGGGCCGGAGACTGGACGGGAAGTCCTGCGCGGAGCCGCCTGATCGTGATGGAGCCTGATGGAAAGTGGCGCGTTCTCTCCAGCGGCATGCAGTCGAATGGAACCATCGCCGGCAAAAGCGGAAACCTTATCGTGTGCGATATGTTTGGTCATCGCGTCGTGGAAGTCGAACCCGCGAGTGGACGCGTCGTGCGCGTGGTCCTCGACAAGATCAACGGCAAGCCAATCGACGGTCCGAATGATCTCGTGATGGATGCTAAAGGCGGCCTCTACATCACGGACCCGCAATTCACACCTGAGGAGAAAAAGAGCCAACCGGGAAAACAGGTGTACTACCTCGCGCCCGATGGAACAGCAAGAATCGTGATTGGCCCTGGCGAATACGCGATGCCCAACGGCGTGGAACTCTCACCGGACGGCAAAACGCTCTATGTGAACAACACATGGCAGAAACCCGGCGAAAATTTCGTGTGGGCATACGACGTCGCTGACGACGGATCAGTGTCCAACAAACGGCAGTTTGCGAAGCTGGATGTGACGGCAGCGGTGATGGGTGCCGCCAAGCCCGAGGACCGTGTGGACTCCGGAGCCGACGGTGCAGCCGTGGATGCCGATGGTCGCTACTATGTTGCGACGCGAACCGGCGTACAAATTTTCATGCCCGACGGCACGTCTGCCGGCACAATCTTTGTGCCCCAGTATCCGGTGAGCATCACATTCGGCGGCGCGAATAATGACGTGTTGTATATGGTCGGTGAGTCTTCTGTGTGGTCAATCCAGACCAAAGTCCGTGGGTTCCGACATCCCGACGGATTGAACTGAGGATCAATTGAGAGATCATCGATTATTGATTGTCGGGCAACGCGCTTCAACGTAAGCTGCGTGCATCCTTATATATATGGTTGTCGGTTGATGGTAGGTGTTCAACACAGGAGGGACGGCAATGACAGCTTACAAGAAGACTCTTTTGCTGGCGTTCGTCGGCGTCACGACGATGCTCTGGCAAGTGGTGCCGCAGGCGGCGCAAGCCGAACTGGCGCGCCGAATCGTTCACACGGACCCGGCTGCGTATCGTTCGTCATCTGCAGTACACGGGGGCGCCGGCACTATGGCATTCACCGCGTTGCTGAATCGAGGGGCCGTAACCCCGGAGTTCAACTTCCTGCACCGCGGCGAGATTCCACCGGGCGCCGGTATCGGTCATCACTTCCACAACACGGTGGAAGAGATGTTTGTCATTCTCGACGGCGAAGCTCAATTCACCATCGATGGCCGCACCGCCACCGTCAAAGGACCTGCCGGCGTGATCTGCCGCACCGGCCATTCGCACGCGATCTATAACGCAAGTTCAAAACCCGTGCAGTGGGTGAACCTCAATGTGTCGCTCAATGCGGGGGTGTACGACAACTTCGATCTCGGCGACACTCGCGCCGGAGCGACGCTCGATCCGATTCCAACGTTCATAGTGATGAGACTCGATCGTGATCTTATCCGACCGGCGGGCGCGCGCGGACGCGGCGCGGCACCGGCGGCGACTACACCGGCGACAACGGTTCTCACGCGGCGCGCACTTGGTCCCGCAGTCTTCTCGACCACATGGGCTTATGTCGATCAGGTTCTCGTCCCCCCAGGCGCTTCGACCGGAGAGTTGAGGCACGAAACTATCGGCGACGCGTACCTGGTCCTCGCCGGCAGTGGGACTGTCACCGTCAAGGGAACAACCGCGGAGACGGCGCCACTGAAAACAGGAGATGCTCTCGCGGTGCGCATCGGCGAAACAAGCATGTTCACCAATACAGGTTCGGAACCACTGGAACTCTTCGTCATGGGCGTAGCTAAAGATATAGCCGCGAAGGCGCAATTGCTTACGAACCCGAACCAACGTTGAGCAAAAGCATCGGAAAACGTGAACAGAGGAGGAATGTTCAGGTCTGCCATCGGCGCCGCGGCTGCAGCAATCGGACTGGGTCGATTTGCGGTGCCCGCACAAGCGCAAACGAAACACATCCGGCTCTACGTGGAAATGGACATTGCGCCAGGTAAAGAAAAGGAAATGCTCGACACCTTTCACACCAACTTCGTGCCTGAAGCCACGAAACATGAAGGTTACATCCGCGTGAAACTGCTTAAGCGACGCACGATCATCCAGGGGACCGCTCCCCCCAATCACAACTACCGTTTTGAACTGGAATTTGAAAGTGAGGCATTACGTCAGAAGTGGATTGCTTCGGCGGGGCATCAACGCGTGTGGCCGCCAGTAGAAAAAACCATGACGACCCAGAAGAACTACCCCGTGGTTCTCTACGACGAGATGTACTTTAGCCGCGGATTACGCGGATATCTGCAGGACCCGCGTAATCCGCGATA
>DASTBJ010000538.1:0-13616 GCA_035712125.1 Terriglobia bacterium | reverse complement strand
GGTGCTGGACGCAACCTGATCGCGCTCCTGAGATTCGCGAGGCCGCTGAATATCACCTGTCACACTTGAAGCAATCTATTCGTGTCTGATGTTGTTGCCGGAAGTTGGCCGATTGTTGCCATGTATGGCCACTTCAAAACCGGCCATGGAGTCCGTGGGGGTGGCCACCGAGGCATCCGGCGGGGTCGCGGACATCGGGAGCATCTGGGTGCTTTGGATGGAATGACTACTCATGCTGTGCGGCGCTTGCGCGATGGTTTTTCTCGGCGCCTCCGCACCTCGCGCGCCGCAGGATTGCTTCCGCGCAGCGCGCGAAGACGCTCATAGGCAGCGTGGCGAATAAGCGCCTCTAGTCCCATCCGGACCGTTTCTGTGTCCGTTGCGGCGCGGCTCACTGCGCGCGCTTCCTGGAGAAGCTTCTCATCAATGTGGAGCGTCTTCTTCATACAAGATCAACGGGCTCGGAATCGGATGGATTGACGCGCAGCTCCTTGATCCGCGCAGCTTACTGTCCTCTGCCGCCCCTGGCATCACCGGCGCCTGCGGCTCCTCCGCCCCTTGCACCACCACCGCCACCCCTCTGACCGAGCGTCTTTCCATCCGGCAGCGTGACGGAGACGAAGATTCCGCCAGGGGAGCCGTCAAGGAAGCCGTTCGCGGTGACCTTTACGCGGTCGCCAGGTTTGACGGTCGATCGTGTCCATCCTGCCGGGATCAGGTAAGTAGGGGGCAACATCTCAAAGTTCCAGAGAGCTGCCTTGCCGGCTCCGTCGACGACTTCCATTTCGATCCAGGAATGCGGGTTGGCCCACCGGAATTGCGTGATCACGCCTTCCACGGTAACGGTCTTGGAGCGATCGATACCCACGGAAGCGTGGTGGGCATAAATCGGGCCCACGACGCACAGGGCCAATATCGCCGAGCCTAACGCTTTGTTCATTTTCATCACTCTATTCTCCCCTACTTACGGATGTTGAGTTCCGAACGCACTGTCGGCATGTGATCGTTGAGATCGGGAAGGCACTCGACCTCCGCGATATCGCGGTTGTTGACCCGATTCCAGAATTTTGTATACACCCACTCTCCCTTGAAAACCTTTGGATCCGTCAGCGTGAACTGGATTTCGAGCCTGTTGCCGCCCTCAAGCATGCGAACACGCTCAACAATACGCAGTTCATCACTGGCAGGGATTCCCAGCCGGTCATGTATCCAGTGGTGGTGGTCGACGAAGTTTCTCGTGTCGATCACAAGAGTGTCTCCCTCCCAGCGCCCAATGGATTCCCCATTAAAGCTGGGGACGGCGATATCCGGGTTGGTGTGTGATCGCCCATCCAGGTAGACAATGCGCAGGCTGTTCATCAGCTCGCTAATCATGTAAATGACCGTCGGCAACTGGATCATCGTGACAGGCCATACTCGGGTCATCATGATCGGCATCCCCGCCGGCCAGCACAGACCGATATCGTTTCTATATAGCTTTCCTTCGGCCGTCGCCTTCGCCGCCGCATCGAAGTGGACTTTTGCCGCCGGCGTGAGAACGAAGCCCTGGGGAGGATCGAACCGCTCGTTTCCCGAATGCAACCACGCGCCCGTGAGATCGAACGGCGGCTTGGGCCGTGGCTTCGCGAGATTCTCAGGCGCGAGCGCGCCCAGATTCGGTTGGCTCTGCGCCAGGAGATCCGGCGCCGCGGCGCCGGCCAGTACGGCCAGAGCCACGACGGCGCTTTGACCGAGCTTTGACATGTTCATTGCACTCTCCTTCCGATACTCGTTGAATCGGTACCCCACGGTAGTTTAAGTCGTTTCTTCTAGCAACGTTCTGGAAGTTTGGGTGTGGTGCTCAGTTCGCTGCGAGAGCTGCTTGAGCCACCGGGAGTTCCCGCCGGAACTGTTTTGATCGCCGTCGCCGGACGGCGCGGTTAGCAGCACAGGCCATTCACACCGGCGGGCAACATCTTGAAATGCCTCTATGTGGCGGCTTAATCGTGCAAAACGACGTCGGTCAGCAATTCCGTTCTTACCGTAATCACTCCGTTGTAGTCGATCAGCCCCAGTTTCCGGAACTTGTTCATAAAATGAGTGACGCGAGATCGTGTGGTGCCGACCATTTCGGCCAGGGTCTCATGACTCAGCCGCGGCATTTTGGCGGCGGGTACGGCATCATTCTGGCCGAAACGCGCCAGTTTCAGAAGCACGCGGGCCAGCCGTTTTTCGCTGTGATTGAAGAGTTGATCGCAGAGATCTGCCTCGAGGTCGATGTTGCGGGACAGCAACGCCGCCATGAACTTTTCCGAAAGGTCGGGCTGAGCGTGAAGCGCGCGGAGCATTGCGGCCTTCTCTATACGGAATAGCGTTGACGCCTGTATGGCGGTGGCAGTGCCCAGACGAAGTGAGTGACCCACCAGTGAACCCTCACCAACGAACGCGCGCGGCCCGAGCATCGCCAGAACGGCCTCTTTGCCCAGAGCTGACACCACGGTCATCTTGATCCTGCCGGCCTGAATGAAATAGACGCTATCGGCCGCTTCGCCCTGAGAGAAGACGGTCTGGTTTTTTTCGAGGCGTAACATGGTCTTGCCGACGTCGATTTTTTCCAGCAAGTCTGCAACGTAAGGATCGAGGACTGCGCCCAGTTGAGCAGGCTTTCGCGACTTTGTCGTTTTCGTCGTTGAGGTTTTCATTTAGATGGCGATTGAGTATAGCGCGGACAAGCAGCCTGCGTCTGTGCAAAACCGCACACCGGATGTCTCCAATCTGGCAGAACCCGATGGGTTAAGGACTTGATTCACGTCCCCGATAAATTTTCAGATTCATCTCGCAAACTCTACGGTGCTTCGGTGCTTCCGAAGTGCAGTTCGTGCAGTTGTGCACAGATTCGCTCAATCGAATGGCGCAACCTTCATTTACGAGGTGTATGTCATGACAACAACACTGGTCGGTCTTCTTGTTCTAATGCTTCTAGGGGCGTTCCTCCTCATGTTTTTGGTGCACATCTAGATGAAAATGCTGTTTTGGATCGGTCGTCTTGGTTACTCGGTTGACCAACCAAAGCCGGTTGTGCCTTTCGGCTGTCCACTATTGAAGACGGAGATCGAAAATGATTCAAACTACCGAAGCGCGTGAACTTTGTTCAGAGTCTGAATGGGCCCAGGTTGAGAGCAGTTTCTCCCAGGCCGTTGAAGCGTTGCCGATTTCAGATTTGAAAGCGTGCCTTGGCCGCGTCAAGAAGCTTCATCAGAAGTCCATGGACGTGGTGGACCGGCAGCATTCAGATACTCGGAAACAGACTACGCGTCGAAAGACGCAGCTGTTCGCGGAAGCAATTGGCCGATTCGAGGCTGCTCTGATCATTCTGGAGAAGGCTCATCGCGGCGTCGCGATCTCGAGTGACGTTGATCAAGAGCTTGCCGAGGAAACACGGGCGATCGCGGCCAGGGAACGCGCTGACCGGGAGCTTAAGAGTCGCAACAGTCATGTTCTGTCCGCAATGGCAGTGCGGGGCGAGCAGCAGGGCGGCAAGTCGGGCGCAACGCGCATCCAAAGTCATGTTGGATCTGCGACACGCCGGCGGCAAGCAAAGCGGGACACGAAGAACTCCTGAGACGCCAGTTCGTAATTGCGATGGTTCTCTAGGTGGCTCGCAAGACCGTTTGCAGAGACTTGTGCACTTCTATTTCACCGTTGTAGCGGATATATCCGAGCTTCCTGAATCGATTCATGAACAGGTTCACTCTCGAACGCGTAGTGCCGACCATTTCCGCCAACACCTGATCACTCAGAGCGGGTACCCCCTTGGCTGATGGACGCTTCTTGCCCAGGTCGGCAAGCCGCAGAAGCACGCGAGCCAGCCGCTGCTCAGCAGTTGAAGTCAGCAATTCTGCGACATGGTCCTGATACTTCTTGATGGTGTTCACCAGATAGGACACGAACGACAGGGACTTCTTGTTTTTCTGTCGAAGCATGCGAAGCATGGAATTCTTCTTGATTACTCGTATCGAACTGGCGGTCAACGCAACGGCTGTAGACATCCGAACGGGAAGACCTACCAGGCAGAGTTCGCCAAAGAAGTCGCCGACTCCCAGGATGGCAGTGACCGCTGCCGGCTGATTTTTCGATCGCGTCGTGAGACGCACTCCTCCTGCCTGGATGTAGAACAGCGTGTAAGCCGGTGCTCCTTGAGAATAGATATTTTCTTTGCCGCGATAGTGGGTGATCTTGCCACCGAAGCTGGCCAATGAAGATGGATTATCGGCGTATAAACGCAGTTTCTTCGTGCGTTTCATCAGGGCCCTTCCGCTCCTTGCGATGTCGCAACGTGCCATTCGACTTTAGTTCTGACGCAGGAGTCGAACCAGTACCACCGTACCGAAGCGGATCGCATAGACCACCTCCGCCGTCGCGCACAAGAAAGCTTTGAAATGCAAGACCCACCGGTGCGGCAGGAGGAGTTCCCATTCCATCCTCGCGTAGTATTTCCAGAACGCATTCAACCACTCCCGGTGCGCCGCGCGCCCGAACGTCCTACTGAACCATCGCGAACGGCGAACTTCCACCCGCCATCTCCGGAACTGCTCTTCCCAGGACTCGTCTCCGTGGGCGAGATCGGCGGTGCGGCTAGCGAAGTAAACCTGTTGCAGGATCAGGAATTCCCGGAAACCGAAGCCGATTTGCCGGACGAGCCGCCATATCTCCCGGAAAGCGTGTTCCATCCCCGACATCTTCGGCGCCGACGGTCGCCGGCTCGCATAATGCTTGTGTCGTAAGAAGCCGGCCATCATAGGATGGACGTCTTCGACCACGGCACTCCATCGGTACCAGAGGAAATTTCGGAATGTCCCCCAGTATTCCTCCCTTGGGAGACGCCGGAGAGTCGCAGTCATCTGGCGAGGGGTGTAGAACTGCCGCCATGCGCGGTTATAAGCTTCCTGCCACTGTTTGCGGCTCATGAGTGGATGGTCGATCACCGGCTGGAAGGAATCGTAGTTGTTCAGGTCTCCGTCCATCGGGACTCCGGCCACGTACTGCCGCACATGATCCTCGGAACCCGGGAGAGGCGTGAGAATGAAGAACGACACGTGGTCGAAGCCGATTCCTTTCAGTGTTTCGATGTCCTCCGCGATCGTTGAGGGTGTATCCGTCGGGAAGCCGAGGATGTAGCCGGCATGACAGGCGATACCGACCTCATGATACCTGGCGCACATGTCCGAGTAGTCCTTGACCTTGTTCTGGCGCTTGCGCGTTGCATTTAAGGTTTCCTGCCGTACGGTTTCCACGCCCATGAAAACCTGGGTGCAGCCGGCCTCAGCAAGAAGTTCGATGAACTGAGGCATTTTCCAGGCCACGAGATCTGCTTCGACCATGAAGGTGAACTCAAGCCCCTCCATTCGCAATCGAGCGAATCCTTCGGCGATTTCCTTCCAATGAGGATTTCGCGCGAAATTGTCGTCCGTGAAGAAGAAAAAGGGCTTCTTCTCTTCCTGGCACGCGCGGCGCATGCGATTTACGATCGCTTCCACGCTGCGGTACCGCGGATCGTGCCCCTGAACGTTAATAATTGTGCAGAAGCTACAGGTGAAGGGGCAGCCGCGTCCGGTGTCGAGTGTATGCATCCGTGCAAAGAAACCGTTGAAGTAATCCGGAGGATACTCGGGCAGTGGCGCCGTCAGGAGCGCAGTGCGCCCGCCACGGTAGAGCAGTTTCGTTTCACCTCGCACGATGTCGCCCAGAACTTCATGCCACGTCGCCTCTGCCTCGCCATGGAACAGAATGATTCCTCTTTCCATCAGCTCGGCGCATTCAGGCGGCATGACACGCGGACAGGGGATTTTCGAATCGCCGTTTCCATCGTGAAGCATGGTGATGGATCCACTGACGTGGAATCCACCCATCACGACGGTTGCGCCCTGCTCTTTGAATTCCAGCGCAACCTGCCTGGCCCGTGGGAACATGTTGGTCTGAACTCCCACGAGACCGACGACAACTCTCGTGTCGGGAGCGGAGAGTCTTTTCATGACCTGCACGGCATTCACTCCGCCGCGCATCGTTCTTTCATTGAATGCGATTACGCGGCATTGAAGCTCAGCTAGCTCCGCGGAGGAAAAAGCGGCTTCGGTCAGTGACCACATTGCCGCCAGTGTGTTGCATGGGAGAACTCCCTTAGAGAATTGGATAAGGTAGCCATCCTTGTCGTACTTCGTGACCTCCACGAGTACGACAACCAACTTTCGAAGACGTATGCCGGTCTGGGTCATGGGATTCCTAGAGTAGCCTTTCTGGCCTCGCTATAAATAACCAAACTTTCAAGTAGTGACTCATTTTGAGATTAGCTCTTACCCCTGTGACCTGGCTTGCATGAAAAAGGAAAATCTTATTGTGTGCAATTCGATACATCGCGAGGCGTCACTGGCGCCTATGCTTTGGCGCTCTTTGAGGATCGAATTCAGTCAACCGTTTTCCTTAGCAGAAGTCCGAATCAAAAGTTCGATCCGGCTTTTTCCCTCTTCGACACACTGCTTCGCATTGTCAAAGCCCTGCAGAATTCTCTCGTAGCTCTCTGCCCCGAGCTCTTTGCCGCGCACTACTCCGTCTCTAACGAATTGCGAAAGGTCATTTACCCACTCGGCCGCCTGATCACGGATACCCTCCTGGAGATCATCCAGCCGATCCACAGTAGTCTCTCCTAACCTTCTGATATCTCTTCGGGTCCGGACACCACTTTGTGGTGCATACAGAAGGGCGACAGCAGCGCCCACCATCGCACCTGCGAGCAAACAGCCCGCGGCCTGCTTCACATCTATTTTTGCCATGATTGAATTCCTCTTCTTTTTAGCGCGCGCAGGCGCCCATGTTTTAGTCAATGTAGCGGCTCACACGAACCACGGCTGTTCACAACGGCACAATAGCCTGCGGGAAATTGCGTCAGACGGGCGATCCAGCAGCTCCCGTGCCGAGTAAGGCCTCTCCTCCAGCCTGAAGAAACGCGGTTTGACTCTCCCGGTGACGCTTCTTTGCCTGCTCGAGGATTTCGATGAATTCCGTCCGATCACGCAGCGGATCAAGCCACGTGTGCCGGAGAAACGTATGATACGGGACGAATCCGCGGCCAACGAGGAAGGCGAGCGTCTTGATAGCGAGCTCTTCTCCGCGCGGCCCTCCAAAATGCGAAAGCCCCAGCACGCTGTAGAACCAGGCATCGAGATCGGGTGGAAACAGGAAAGTCGTTTCCGCCGCCGAGCAAAAAGCCTCAGGACTGCCACGGCTCTCCAACATGTCACCCCAGGCGTCAATCAGGGTACCTACCCAGGCGAGTTTCAGCGAACGCGCGCGCTCCGCATCAACCCTGCACTGTTGTAGTGCGTTGGCGTGATAAAGAGCACACGACATGGAATGCCGGCGTGTGCCTGAAGACGTTCAGTTTTGCGGTGATGCTGATCCGGAGGCTGTCCCCGGATCTAAACTCGATGTGGCCGCCCGCCTGCAAGGTCGGGCTAGCGAGCGGATGGGCGGAGGCGGCTCAGGTGAAAGGTTCCGTCGCGAGCGATGTCGATGACCGTGCTCTGCACACTGTCATCGGGCAGGACAACGCTGACACCTTCCGACGTGCCAACATACAGCCGCCCCGCATGCCGCGTGATCGACGTCGCCATTCCGGGGATGTCGTATTTCCGGGTGCGCATGGTTCGCGTGTCGACACGCAGCAGGCTCTCGCCGGCGTCTCCCCATTCGCCGCGGTAACCCAGTCCTAACCAGACGATGCTTCCTTCCACATATATTGCGAACACCGATGCTTTCTCAACTTCGCGTACCGAAAAAATCCTGAATGATCGCGACGTCGTGTCGAAATAACCGAATCCGCCCACTCCTACGTAACCTTCGCCCGAATAGAAATCCTTTCCAAACCACAAATGCGGGCCCACGACCTGTGTCGGACCGATAGTTTCCATGCTCATGACGTCTTCCTTGCGGACGCTGTATTGCAGCAGGTCTCGATTGACGCGAGCTAACTCTTCAAATGTAGATTTCGGGAGAACAAACTCCCTTGGCGGGCCTACGGGTACGGTTTCCTGGACCGTCGGGGTCTCCCCGGCATCAATCGTGAAGCGGTTCCCGCTTCCAAACGCCGTCTGTCTGCGCCTGAGATGGTGGTGGCCTCTGTTTGTTGAGAATTCGTCGGCAGTCACGCCGGAGCCAGTCAAAATTCTTGCGCCTTCGCTCGCCGGCACGAGTTCCAGCAATTCGGGGCCGTCTATCCCGCGAATCACAAGGACTTCCTTTCGGTTGGTCGCGATAAAGTAAGGTGCTGCCGCTACGACACGAACGTCCTGGACGCTGAACGGGAGATAGTCCACTCGTTCAGCTTTACGGGACTGCAGATCGACGAAGAATTTGAGGTTCGGCTCGTGCAGCGACTTCTCCCCGTTGCGCGAAAGGAGCACTTCTGTGGAGGTGGCCCGAACCAGTTCCAACGCACAACACCCGCCGCCCCCGTCCGCCCATTCCAAAAAGGATTCAAGAATGTGAACGCCCGCACGATCGCGCGCCAGCAGAACGTAGAAACGAGGGTTGGGCAGAAAGCCCTCAATTTGTTTTCCGTCGCCGTATGCGAGGACCAGTTCTCCCCCGCTTGCCGAGGGCAGACGTCGTTGGACTTTGACGGACTCTATGCGCGCGTCCAGGCTTCGCAGTGCTTTCAGCAAATCCTGGTTGTTTGTTTGAACCCCGAATACCAGGCTTGTCGCCATCGCGACGAGACCCGCGACGGCGGAAAGGATGTTTCGCATCGGCAGATGATAGTGGCGAGGCGCACTAAAGACCAGTCCACGGCCAGGGGCAATATTTCGCATGAATGATGACGATCAAACAAAGAGGCGCGTGAAGTTGCTTCCGTTAACAGAGGGCCGCCATATTGTTGTCGGGACTCTTCAATGGAAAACATCTGGTCGTTACGACCTGGGGGCCGGACAGCGTCACGTTCAAGAAGGTGTCTGTCGAGACTGGTGAGACACAACCTCTCGTGCCCAGGGATCCCGTTCGATTCTCGCCAATGGCGTGGTTAGGGGCGCGCCCCATCGCACGAGATGGACGCATGCTGGTGTTGTTCCTCGGCCGCGATGCGTGGTTCTGGAAGCCTGGCATCTGGGATACCCGCGACGGAACGGTCCGGGAGATCCCCCAAGACTATCCCGGAGATATGTTTCTTCCTTCGTGGACGGACGATGGAAGGATCGTCGTCGCCGCTTACAGGTATCAGAGTTCCGTCTGGCGCTATAAACCGGCGAACTAGACTGAGAAGCGCTGTGCAAACAAGCGGCAGGCGACCATCCTCGAGAGTTACACCTGGACCAGGGGTCCGCCCGGCAAAGAACTCAACACGTCCGCGCGGGACATGACGAATTCGAGTGCGCGGCGCGTGATTTGCGCGTGCTCACGGGCAATACTTTCCGCGCGTCCGCCCTGTCGCCTGGCAATAGCTTCGATGATGCGGAGGTGCTGGTCACGGCCAACAACGAAGATCTCGGACGCCTCCGGGAATCTGGATTGAAGCGAAACGAGAGCCTGGCGTGAAGCGAGTGGAAGCGAGAGTAAACGGTCCAGGGCCTGTTTCAGCATTTCGCTCTTCGCAAGCCGCAGCACCTCGGCATGGAATCGATCGTTCAGATCAAGGTACGCCGGAAACGTTTCGGACGTTGGTTCGCCCACAGCATCCATGTCCAACTGAGCATTTCGAAGAGTTGTAAGCTGGCTGTCGTCCGCCAGACGCTCCGCAGCCAGACGAGCTGCAGCACCTTCGAGTAGACCGCGAAGCTCGATACCATCCCACACGTCATTGAGAGTGAACTTCCGGACAATGAATCCGCCCGTTGGGTACGGTTCAAGCAAGCCCTCGTGTGCCAAACGTTCCAATGCGAGTCGAATTGGCGTGCGTGAAACTCCAACGCGGCTCGCAAGAGGAGCTTCGGAAAGCCGTTCTCCAGGCGAGAATTCACCTTTCAGGATCATTTCACGCACGCACAGCAGCGTGCGCGCAATCTGTGAATCCGCTTCCGATGCCACATTAGAAAAGGATACGGTTTCGCTTTCCCCCACCAAGAACCCCCCCGCCTTCGCCGAAAAATGGATGCAAGCCGAGTGGGCAGGTTATTCAACACGGAACCGCGTGTCAACTCAGTCCTACGAGGATACAGCATGCTGAAGTGTCTGGAGTAATGGCTTGACATGACTCAAATAAAGGTCTTAGTGTTCGCGTTGAGTTTTTTGGCATGCCGTTTTGAGGCTTATGCCGGCCACGCTGGAAGATTTATTGCGTTCCTTCCGAAGAGAACAAGTTCAATCGGCTGATTCGTGATCCAGCCAGCGGCAAGTGATGGGTTACGGAAGTCAGGAGGTTTAACTCGTGAAGCTTAATGTCTATACATTTTTGCTCTCGCTGTTCGCTGCCCTCGTGTTGTCCGGCGGCCACGCCGTTGCTCATCACGCGTTCGCCGCTGAGTTCGACTTTGAGAAACCGGTAACGCTCAAAGGCGTCGTCGTGAAGTGGGAAATGATAAACCCTCACGGATGGATCACCGTGGATGTTGCCGGGCCGCAAGGAGAGAAAATCCGTTGGATGGTCGAGACCTCGAATCCCAACGGCCTGATGCGGCTTGGATGGACAAAGAATTCGCTGAAACCGGGAGACGAGATCACGGTCGAGGCTTTCAGGGCCAAGGACGGATCCAACACGGTAAACGCTGCACGGGTCATTCTGGCCGATGGACGCAGCGTGTTTGCGGGTTCTCCAACCACTCCACAGGGAAAGTGAGGAGACGATGAAAGCTGTTCAGACATACGGCTTCGGCCTGGCGGCGGCTCTGTGCATCCTCCTGAGCGCCGGCGCTTCGCGTCCGCTGACAGCACAGGCGACGCAAACTCCACCGAAAGCGCCCAACATAACTCTCCCCAGACTTCCCGACGGACGCCCAGATCTTCAGGGTCTTTGGCTGAAGAGTGCCGGCGGTTTTCAGGGCCTGTTCATCGGCTCGCTGGATGGGACAAATTTCGCGGCAGGTGGCGCGAGGGGCGGCGGTCGCGGGGGCCGAGGAGCCGCTGGCGCCCGAGGCGGCCCAGCTCCAACCCGGTACGAATACACCCCCGAGGCCGAAGCCGAGAGGATGTACCGTCAGCAAAACCGATACCTGGATCCCGAAGCCCGTTGCCATCTCCCCGGGGTTCCGCGTGCCCTCGATCAGCCCGCCGGGCTTTACCCGGTGCAGATCATCCAGGACGAGAAATACGTGGCGCTGCTGCACGAAGCCATGCACGACGTTCGCATCATTCCCACGGATAACAGCCCACACCCGAAGAACTATTGGGCATGGGGTGGAGACTCACGCGGCCGCTGGGAAGGCGACACATTCGTCGTGGACGTGAGCAATTTCAACGGCCGCACGTGGCTGGATATGGAGGGAAATTTCGTCGACGAAAATGAACACGTTCTCGAGCGCTTTACGCTGGTCGATGCCGACACCATCCTCTACGAAGCGACGATCACCGACCCGACGGTCTTCGTCAAACCAGTCGAGATGCGCTTCACGCTTAAACGAGTACCAGCGGACCAACAGATTCTTGAGTACAGCTGTCTGGAGGGCGAGCGAAGCTTACAGCACTACACTGAAGAAGATGGTGGCAGGAAAGTGAGGGTGAAATGAACATTCATGTATTACGACTCGCTTTCTCGTCGATCGTGGCGGCCGCGGTTATTGCCGCGCCGGCTCTTACTGCTGGTACGCAAACACAAAAGAGCGCGATGCCGTTTGCTCCCGCCCGCTTGTGGGACGGTAAGACGCCGGATTTTCGGGGCATCTGGCAGGTCCGCGACACAGCCTACCGGAACATCGAAGGTCATCCTGGCGAAAGCGGCATCGCTGCCGCCAGGAGCATCATCGTCGATCCTCCTGATGGAAAGATTCCGTACAAACCCGAGGCCCTTGCAAAACGACAGGAGAACTATAGAAATCGGGCGACCTCCGATCCGTCACTGAAGTGCTTTCAGGCCGGTGTTCCGCGCGCGACCTATCTTCCGACTCCATTGCAGATTCTTCAGAGTCCGGGCAACTTTGCGATTGTCTACCAGGAGAATCATTCCTTCCGCGTTTTTCACCCGGACACCCGGCCGCACTTCGACGCCACGGACTGGTGGATGGGGGATACCCGTTATCGGTGGGAGGGAGACACGTTGGTAGCCGATGTCGTTGCGCTGACCGATCAGCTTTGGTTGGACCAGGCAGGAAACTTTCACAGTACCGAGTTTCACGTCGTGGAACGTTACAGGATGACCGGCGCCGATACGATCGAGTACGAAGCACGAATCGAAGACCCGGTCGTTTATTCGAAGCCGTGGACGCTCCGCACCCTTCTCTATCGCATTAAGGAACCGGGAGCCCGGATCATCGAGGACGAATGCCTCGAGGACGAGAGTGGCGTGCGGCATCATGTTTCCCCATACGATCCGAAGAACCTGTTGAAGGCCGACTACTCGCGCTGGAAGAAGTCGCCACAGAAGTAGCAGGCGGAGTTCGCTGGAGATTTTTCGCGGCTTTAGACAAACCAGTTTGTCCAATTGAGATGTTAGGCCGCAGAGGAGATACCCGTTGTCATGTGAGTGCCGTATTGCCGCCGCGGACGATTTCGCTGCGGTTGGCAGGATGCTGGAGCTCTATCAGTACGACTTGTCGGACATCTGGGACCAGGATCTTTGCTCACGTTGCTCTTGTCAATGGCCGCTATGCGGGGTTCGCGCTCGTTGCGCCTGCTCACGTTACTCAGACCGACGGCTACTGGATGGAACAGTTCTTCATCCTCAAGAAGTATCGGCACGGCGGCAACGGGTTGGCACTCGCCACTCACGTTCTCGACTGCCATCCTGGCCCGTGGGAGATAGGACAGATGCCTGCAAACGTCGCCGCGAGAAGCTTCTGGCGTGCTGTGGTTTCTCGCCTGGCCTCTGGTACCTTCAGCGAGGTTCAGGTCACGCAAGGCTGGTGGCAGGGCACAGTTCAGCGTTTCGTGTATGCGCCCGCGGCCTAACCCTTCGCTGAGCTCAAACGTTAGGCGGCCCGGCCGGCTCGGCAGTGCCATCGTGCGTGTTTGGTGTTTCGAAACCTTCGCGGCATTGACGAATGGAGAACAGGATGCCAGACCCGAGCTCGTGACGGCTGCGAAGTCTCCAGACGAGTTCGTCCTGGATGCCAACTCATTACTCATCGATAAGACTGAAATCCGGCTGCGGTGACTATGTTAATATGACCATAGTCATGAAGACCAACAAGCACACCGTGTCCAAATCCGGATTCAAAGCGCGCGCTCTTGAGTATTTTCGGCAAGTTGAGAAGAGCCACAAACCTGTGATCATTACGGATCGAGGAAGACCGGTACTAAAAGTCGTGCCGTATTCTGAAGATCCTGAGGATATTCTCAAGGAACTTCGAGGCTCAGCCGTGAAGTTCAAGGATCCCACGAAACCCGTTGCTGAATCGGACTGGGAAGCGCTCAAGTGATCGTTCTAGACACGCACGCCTGGGTCTGGTGGCTTAGCGATCCCCAAAAACTTACGGCCCGCGCCCGCAGGACGGTCACAG
>DASTBJ010000537.1:0-2359 GCA_035712125.1 Terriglobia bacterium | reverse complement strand
CTGGTGTTTATCGGCACCGGGTTTCAGGAACCGTCGATGCTTGCAGTCCGACCGACGGGGACCGGGGATGTGACCAGGACCCACATCGCCTATACGATCGAACGCGGGGCGCCATTCACGCCGTCGCCGCTGATCGTGGGTGACGAGTTCTACATGGTGAGCGACATCGGAGTGGCGAGCTGCCTGGACGTCAAGACCGGCAAGATTCACTGGCAACAGCGCGTCTCGGGGAATTATTCCGCTTCGCCTGTCTTTGCAGATGGACGGATATATTTTCTCAGCGAGGAAGGCGTGGCGACGGTCGTCGCGCCCGGGAAGGAGTTTCGACGGCTCGCCGTGAATACGCTGGACGGCACGACATTCGCGTCCATTGCAGTGTCGCAGGGCACGTTGTTTATCCGGAGTGATTCGCACCTGTATCGGATTGGCGTGAAATAGGAGGCCTGTGCGTCGCTTAATTTTTCTGCTCGCGTTCACAATCGTCGCGCTGCCGCAGAATGCTCCGAACGACTGGCCGCAGTTTCTGGGCCCGGGGCGCGACGGAGTTTACCGGGGTGCCGCTCTCCTCGAGACGTGGCCCGAACGCGGTCCTCGCGTCGTGTGGCGAAAGGATGTCGGCGCGGGTTTCGCCGGACCGGTCGTCTCGCAGGGTCACGTGATTCTTTTCCATCGCAGCAACAATCGCGAGATCGCCGAAGCAATGGATCCCGCAACAGGCGCCACGCAATGGAAATACGACTACCCGACGGCCTACCGCGACGACTTCGGGTTTGACGAAGGGCCGCGCGCCGCGCCTGTCATCGCCGACGGCATCGTCTACACCTTTGGCGCAGAAGGACAACTGAACGCGCTCGAACTGGCCAGCGGCAAGCGTCTCTGGGGCGAAGACACGCGGGCACGGTTCAAGGTCGCCAAGGGATTTTTCGGCGCGGCGGGCTCTCCGATCGTCGACCAGGGACGTGTCATCGCCAACATTGGCGGCGCCGAAGCAGGCATCGTCGCATTCGATGCGAAAACGGGCAAGGTGCTGTGGACGTCCACAAGCGATGAGGCCAGCTACTCCTCCGGTGTCGTTGCCACCATCGGCGGACGTAAAACGGCGGTCTTCCTCACGCGAACCAACCTGCTGGGGCTGGATCCCGCTACGGGCAAGGTCGTGTTTCAAAAGCGATGGCGTGCGCTGCAGGCTGCGTCGGTTAATGCTGCGACGCCGGTGATTGTCAACGACCCGATGGGCACGCTGATCTTCGTATCCGCCGAGTACGGGCCTGGCGCGGGCGTGTTCCGCGTTGAAGGTGCGAATCTCACGCCGTTATGGACTTCCGATGAAGCCCTGACGAATCACTACGCGACCAGCATCCACCGAGATGGTGTTCTGTATGGCTTTCATGGAAGGCAGGAGTACGGCCAGAGCCTGCGCGCCGTCGACTTACGCACAGGCAAAGTGCGCTGGAGCCAGGAGCGGTACTTCGCAGGAAGTTTGATCATGGCGGGTGATCGACTGCTGATTCTGCGCGAAACCGGTGAACTCGTTCTGGCGGCCGCTTCGCCGGCGAGTTACCAGCAGCTGGCACGAGCGTTTATTCTGCCCGGCCCGGTCCGGCCGTTTCCCGCGCTGGCCGATGGCCGGTTGTACGCACGCAACGAGAAGTCGCTGGTGGCCGTCGACCTCAGGAAGTAAGGGGAAGAAGTGCCAGCGTTTGTGCGAGCATTTTTAAGCACCGGGCCCGACGGTGCGGTCAATTCGTTCGCACTAACAAGCGGGACAGCGTCGTGAAAATCTTTCCACTTCACGCTGCGTTTCTTGCCTTGATTAGACTCACCGTTTCGTCCTTGAACATGACCCACAGTCCATAGACGGCTAGGACCGTCCCGAAGGGAATGTTGATCAGGTGCAGCACGGACGCGACGATCGTCCAGATCCGGGCCCATTCCCGGTATTTCAGAAGTCCGATGCCAGCGACTAAAGCTGGCACGGAAAAAATCGCCGCTAAAAAGAAGATGATGCCGCCAACCACTCCAAAAATAGAAAGTGTCCCCGCGGCGTCCGGGTCCCCGTCGGCAACGACCAATCCGGCCGGAATACCGAAGACAAGCAAAATGACCAGCGCCCCGCAAATGCCCAGTCCACCAAAGACGATGTTCAGAATTCCCAGGATCTTCAAATGCTGTTCCATGGCGTTCCTCCTCTGGTTAGATACGAACCCGGATGCAATTTGTTCCCGGGGGTTTTAATGAAAGAGGAGGTTCATTTCCAGAGGATTCGTCGGTCGCGTCCTGGATCATAAAGTCGCGCACCACCTATGATCGGCTAGAGGGTGTTCTCCGCAACGGCTGCCTGACTTTAGTGTTCCGGATT
>DASTBJ010000536.1:0-6553 GCA_035712125.1 Terriglobia bacterium | reverse complement strand
GTCCAGCTGCCGCCGAATTCCGCAACAGCATCGGCGACGCGCTGGCCAAACGTGATGTCTGTTTCAGAAGGGGCCCTGGACACAGGTTGCCGCCTCAATAGCGCGCTGAACACGCGGCGGTCGACTGCGCCCAACCGCTTGACGTAGGCTTCCAACTCCGTGACCCCGGGAACGGAGCCGGTGCTGTTGGTCAAACCCGCATGAAACGTTGCCCGCTCGAGTAAACGGCCGGCGCCGACCAGGACCATTGCTCCAACGACGGCGACTGCCACGTGTGTCGGACTGCCCGCAACCGGTACTTTCCCGCCGAGGCTGCCCAGCATCCACGCACCGATTACACCTCCGAGAATGCCCAGAGTCACATCGCTCAAGAAGCCAGACTTTTTGCGTTTCATCACGATCCGGGCCAACCAACCTGCCATGAGTCCGCTGATCAACCATACGAGTGCCTGCATAAAACCACCTCGCTCTGAGAATAATGCGGGGTCGGAAGAAAGACCGGGGGGCAGGGCCTGCCCCCCGATCTTCGACCCCGATTTTCGCTTAGAAGTTCAGGCGAAGCTGGCCCTGGAGCATGCGGCCTCCGGTTTTGGCGTAGGTGGTGCCGGCGAAGCCGAAGCTATCGGTGATCTGACCGAACGATCCCGCGCCATTAATCGTGAGCGAGGGCACATTCGGTTGTGGATGGTTCAGCACGTTTTGTGCATCGAACCGAATCTGCAGACTCTTGGACTCCGAGATCTGGAAGGTCTTGCCGAGATTTGCGTCAAAACGCCAGCTTCCCAGACCTACGACGGTATTGTTACCGAGAGAGCCTTTTCTACCGGGCTGAGGGTGCTGCAGAACAATAACGGAAGGCCGAACCTGGCCATCCGGGAAGGTTCTATTCACGGCGCCAGCCGTGCCCGCATCAACAGCCATCGCCACGGCCGTCAGCGTGCATCGGTTGTTGGCGTTCAGACCCTGCAAGGTTGTGACGGTTGTACACTGCGGATCTGCAACTTTCACGAATCTGTCGTTATTGTCGAAGTAGCGGCCTTCAAGGAATGGCCCGTTGGGGATGTCCCAGCGAACACCCTTCATCTCGTTCAGGTCAAAGTCGTACACGATGTCCGGGAGGCCGTTGTCGTAGAGCATGGGCGTCGCGGTGACGCTGGTGGGAGCGCCGGTGCTCAGGTTGTAGATTATCCCCAGTTGCCAGCGCTCAATGGCTCGAGCCACCCATCCTGAAGTGTTACCGAAAAACAGCTTGTTTGGCCCCAACGGCAATTCCATGGTTGCGTTGGTGCGGAGCGAATGGCCTGGATTGTTCCCGATGTTCGTGTAGTCGGCTGCCCGATCCACCGGGTTTGTCACTGTCCCCAATCCGAGATTTCTGCTCCAGGAATAGGTCGCCTGTCCACTGAGGCCGTGAACCGGCCTCATGGAGACCTGGGCCTGGAACGCGTGGTAGTTGCTGTAATTGATGTTGGTGAAATATCCCAGTGCTCCAAACTGCGGATTTGTTGCAACCAGGTTATCGGGGAAACCATTTCGAGCGATCGCGCTTCCGTTGACGGGTATGAAGAACGAGGGATCGCTGAGCGTGTTCAGTGTGGATGCAAGTCCAACGAAGTTTCCATTGGCGAGGTTGTCCTGAAAACTCGTATGCGAACGCAACTGAAGCGCTGCGGATTGATATCCGCCAGTTGTCGTTGTGCCGATGGCGCCGTAGGCCTGACCCGCGGGTAATGCCGCGCACGTTGGTGGACCGCTTCCACAAAGGTTCATTCCGCGGAGTATCTGGTCGAGCTGGCTGAGCGGGTCGCCGGGAGCCTTCGTGATTTCGGTGCCGGTTCGCACGCGGTTGAATTCGTCAAGCAGGCCGTTGTAAAGGAAATTCACGGCGTTGAGATTCATCACGCCTCGTTGCTTTCTTGCGAGTGTGCCGACGTATCGCAGATCGACGGTGACATTCCTGCTGACGCTGCGGGTGACCGACAGCGTCAGATTCTGAATGTAGGGTGCAACGTAATTCGGGTCAAACACGGAGAAGGGTGTCGTGCGATTCGATAGCGGAACGGGCTGCATGGGGGCGACCGGTACCGGAATAGGCACATTCGCGGCAACGCTCGTCAGATCGAGATAGACGCCCTGCGTGAAGAGACCGGCCGAGTAGGTGCTTCCCGGAGGCGCTCCCAGCGGGCCAGGAAACAGCGTCGGACCGACGAACGCGCCGTTCTGCAGCTCGTCAAAACGGCCCCCGCCCTGGTAGGTCACCTGATACCCGCCGCGCACGGTTGTACGGCCTGCGCCGAACCATGGCACCTGCCACGCGAATCCGATTGCGGGGCCGAAATTGTTGAAATCTTTTTTGTAGATGCTTTTATCGGGATTCGGGGAGTTGGGGCCCACGAATTCCATCGAAGTGACATCTCCGCGAACTCCGGGATTCATCCAGCCCGTGAAGTCGCGGCCGGAAATACCAAACGCGGCGAAGCCGCCACCCACAGGTGCAACCGTCAGGCCGGAATCCGCATAAGGAACACCGTAGTATTCCCACCGCATACCGAGATTCAGCGTGAGGTCTTTTGTGACCTTGTAGTCGTCCTTCGCGAAGAAGGTGAATTCCTTCTGCTTGATCTTTTTCCGGAAGAACGGATCCGTGCGGTAATCGGACCAGGTCGTCTGGTTCGGATCCGTTAAGAAATAGAATTGTGCGATTGGCGGAGTTCCAAACGGTCCCGAGCCAAGGGACGCGGCAAGCCATCCCATGAGATTGCGGGCGTTGGTCGCGTCGGTGACGGCGATGCCCGACATCACCGGGTTGTCGGGACTGATGACATTGGATCCTGAAGTCGGGGGCGCAGTTCCAAAAATGGATCCCCCGTGGACCTGCACGAAGTTCTGATAATCACTGAAGAACCCGGCGCCGCTCTGCTTCTGATCGCTGCTGGAAAAGCGAGCCTCGGCGCCGAACTTAAAGGCGTGGTTGCCGCGATTCCAACTCAGGGTGTCGGCATACGTGTAAACGGGGGTGTTGTCGATGGCCGAGTTGGTGACTGCTGCCGTCGACCCAAAGAATCCCAACCCGCATCCGCCTGGAGGTCGCACACCGCTGTGGGGATAACAGAACGGTAAGCCATTCTGGAAACGCGGCATGATGAGAAATCCGTCGTTTGGAGGCGGAAAATATTGCGCGAGCGCGGCCTGGTTTTCAGAAATATCCCAGGGTGCAACCACGTTCGTTCCGGTTTTTCGGATTCCGAAGCGCGCTTCGTTGAGTAATGACGAAGACAGTGTCGATGTAAAGCCGGCAGTGATCACCAGCGGATGCCGGAAGTTCTCGTTGCTGAACGTGTTGGGCCAGGCTTCCAGAACATCGTCCGAAGAGACGCGTTCATAAGTGACGTTCACGTTGGCCTTGTGATTGTCGGTGAGGTTGTGGTCGATCTTCACGTTGTATTGCTTCCGATTGCCGGTCGCTTCGCCAATGCCCCAGAGGTTATCCAGGCCTTCGAAATGGCGCAGCCAGCGGAAGCCGGCCGTGTTCAAGCCGTCACCGGTTTCGTAATTGTTGGGCAGCGGCATATACGCCAGTGTCCGGCCGATAAAGCCGGTTGTATCGATCTGTGTGCGGAAAGGGTCCCAACCTGCGCCGCCGGCGTTGGGATCCAGCGTCGCCGGGATCGAGAGGTCGGAGCAGTCCGCCGTTGTCGGTTGACTCGACAGTGGCCCGAAGACACTGATGTGTCTCAAAATCCCGTTATGTGGCGAGCCGTTTGGGTTGGTCGTTGGCGCCACGGGCATACCGTTGACATTCACCGATGGCCGGATCGGCGGAGGAGCGGGAGGAGGCGGAGCAGGGACTGGTGAAGCCTGCGTAAAGACGTTTCCACTGTTCCAGTTGTCGTAGTACCTGAAGATTCCCCGGCGCGCACAGGGTGTGAGCACTGTTGTCTGTGTGCTGCTGCGCTGGTGATTGGTATTGAAATCGAACAGACCGAAGAAGAACGTTCTATTACGGATGATCGGGCCGCCAAAACTGACGGTGCCCTGGTGGGTATTGGACCAGTCGGGTTCAATCGCCTGGGGCACCGTTCCGGGAGGAGAGCCCGGCGCTAAGGTCTGATTTCGATTGTTGCCCCAGGAGTTTGGATCCAGAGCCGTATTTCGAACGGTCCAGACTGCGGAACCGGTGTAACGATTCGTTCCGGAGCGTGTTGCGATTTGAATCGTACCGTTTCCTCGTCCGATTTCCGCGTCGACGGGCGCCAGGATCAACCGGACTTCTCCGACCAGATCGGGGTTGATAGTCGTCGCGGAGTTGATGCCGGTAGGATAACGCACATCTTGAACCATGATGCCGTCGCGGGCGACGGTGATGTTCGACGCGCTGATGCCGGCGAACGTCGTATTCTCGCGGCCGAAAACCGTTGTGGATCCCGCGATGTTCTCCACGCCGGACATCACCGTGATCAGGTCGAGCACGTTGTTCCCGACCAGTGGAAGATCTCTGACCTTCTGCTCGGGAAGCACCTGGCCTACCGTGGCGCCGGATGTCGCCAGCACATCCTGTCCGGAGACGCTGACCTCGACCTGCGTGTTGACATCGGCGATATTGAGCTGAAAGTTGAATCGGTATTGCGTGTTCTGGCTGAGCTGAATATCCGTGATGTTCTTGGTTTGAAACCCAGGTAATGAAGCGCTCAGCGTGTACTTTCCAGGAAGCAGGTTGGAAAACGTATAAGCTCCGGCATCATTAGTCACCGTGGTTGTGACGACCGCGGTGTCGACGGCAGTGGCCTTGACGGTAACTCCGGGAAGTAATGCGTTGGAAGTGTCGGTGACCGTCCCTGTCACCGTTGCGAAGAATCCTCCTTGACTGAAGGCAAATGTTGAGACCACCAGAAGCAGAAACGGCAGTGCTGCTGCGATACGTTTCATATTCCCCCCGAATACACGCGCCCCAGGGTGCAGGGACGCAGCCTCAGTTAAGTTTGTTTGCAGGCAGGTACAGATCAATTGGCACATTAAAGTCACGTCCGTTGGAGCGTGTCAAACGAAAAGATAAAGGTGCAGTTTTTCTCACAGGCTTGACTCTGAAAGACTTGGAGAGAAAAACGCCCACCGGCGGACCCGGTGGGCGTTCGAGAGACGCGGAACTGAGCTAGAACGACAACCGCAACTGTCCCTGGAGAAGACGAGTGCCGGTCTTGGTTGTAATCTGCCCGAACGGTATGGAGTTACCGAATGCGTCCGCAGCATTGATGTTCAGATTAGGATTTCCAGGTTGTGGGTGGTTCAGCACGTTCTGGGCGTCGAACCGCACCTGGAGAGTCTTGGACTCAGTAATCTGGAAAGTCTTGCCCAGGTTGGCATCGAAGCGCCAGGTGCCCATACCTACAACGGTGGAGTTGCCCAGGTTTCCTTTCTTTCCGGGCTGCGCATGTTGGAGCACGATTTGCACCCTTCTTCCATCTGGTAGCAGGAAGGAATCTTCGGTACCTTCCGGTACCACCATGGCCAGCGCATCAAGGTTGCAGTCACCGCGAGCCCTGAGGTTTTGAAGGTTGGTTACCGTGTCGCAAAGCGGATCTCCAACTTTCACGAAGACATCGCCATTGTCGAAGTAGCGTCCCTCGAGGAATTGGTTGTTGTTGCCGCCTGGAATGCCCCAGCGCACACCCTTGATCTTGTTGAAATCGACGTGGTGACGGACATCGGGCAACCCGTTGCCATAAAGCATCGTCTGCGCCGTGATGCTCGTGGGAGCGCCGGAACTCAGGTTGTAGATCAGCCCGAGTTGCCAGCGCTCAATGGCTCGGGCGAGCCATCCGGAAGAATTGCCGAAGAAGAGCTTGTTCGGTCCGATCGGCAGTTCTATCGTGCCGTTTGTACGGATCGAATGGCCCGGATTGTTTCCGATGTTGGTGTAGTTCACAGCACGATCGACGGGGTTGGCGATAGCACCCAGTCCCAGATTCTTGCTCCAGTTGTAATTGATAGATCCGCTGAAGCCCTGAATCGGCCGGGTGGTGACCTGCGCCTGGAAGGAGTGGTAGTTGTTGTATCCGCTGTTGTTCTGGATCGTCGCAGATCCGAACTGCGGATTGGTGTCCACGAAGTTATCGGGGAACCCATTGAGTCGCAGAGCCGCCCCCTGATGACCTGTTGGGATCGCAGGCAGGAAACGGTTCGTACAACCCGTGCACGCAGCGTTGTTGTAGTTGAAGCCCTTGATGGAATCGGCAAGATCCTCGTAGGCGGCTATGGCCAGATCGT
This sequence comes from Terriglobia bacterium, assembly GCA_035712125.1. GTDB lineage: Bacteria > Acidobacteriota > Terriglobia > 20CM-2-55-15 > 20CM-2-55-15 > DASTBJ01. The sequence goes on along the minus strand of DASTBJ010000536.1, from coordinate 289 downwards.
CGTTGAAAGTTGAACTGCTGCGCATCTGGTAGGCGGCAGTCTGATAGATCCCGCCGACTGTCGAGCCAATCGGTCCGGACACAAAGGTATTGCTTCCGCCAGGACCATTGCTGCACGTTCCGTTGGCGTTGGTGGTCGTGGGATTGCACAGATTGACGCCGGCGAAGATCCGATCAAGGAGGCTGAGCTCGTCGCCCGGGTTCTTCGTGATTTCCGTCCCGGTACGAACCCGCTCAAAATCTTCAAACAGGCCGTTGTACAGGAAGTTGGCCACGTTAAGATTCTGAGA
>DASTBJ010000535.1:0-9180 GCA_035712125.1 Terriglobia bacterium | reverse complement strand
TGGCGAGAATCTCCCTGAGTTCGGCAATACGCGTCCGCAACTCCGCAAGCTCGTCCACGATTTTCTGCCGTTCCAGGCCTGTAAGACGCTGAAGTTGCATTTCCAGGATCGCCTTTGCCTGAATCTCGGTGAATTCAAATTGCCGGATCAGGCCATCCCGGGCTTCAGCAGCGGTCTTGGCGGCGCGAATGAGCGTGATTATGGCGTCGATATGATCCAGCGCCTTCTGGAGGCCTTCCAGGATATGTGCGCGTGCCTGGGCCTGTTTGAGCTCGTATTGAGTGCGCCTGCGAACGACATCGACACGATGTTCGATGAAGTTGCGGAGCAACTCGAGAAGGTTCAAAACGCGGGGCTGGCCGTTGACGATGGAGAGATTGATGACGCCGAAGGTCGACTGCATCGGGGTGAGTTTGAACAAGTTATTCAATACAATCGACGCCTGTTCTCCCCGCTTCAGCTCAACCACGATCCGCATGCCGTGACGATCACTCTCGTCACGGATATCGGAGATGCCCTCAATTCTCTTGTCGGTGACAAGTTCGGCGATCTTCTCGATCAGTCGCGCCTTATTAACCTGGTAGGGAATCTCGGTGATGATGATGCTGTCGCGATCCTTGCCGAGCCGCTCAATTTCGGCCCGGGCGCGCATTGTGATTTGGCCTCGGCCGGTCTGATACGCCTGCCGAATTCCCGCACGGCCGTAGATGAAGCCACCCGTTGGAAAATCGGGGCCGGGAACCTTGTCCATGACGTCTCTGAGAGTTGCACCGGGTTGCTCAATCAAATGGACAACCGCTTCACAGATCTCCGTCAGGTTGTGAGGCGGCATGTTCGTCGCCATACCGACCGCGATTCCGCCACTGCCGTTGACGAGAAGATTCGGCACTTTGCTGGGAAGGTAGGCCGGTTCCTGCCTCTCTTCATCGTAGTTCGGGACAAAGTCCACTGTTTCGCGGTCGATGTCCTCGAGGAGGGCTTCGGCAAGCGGCGCCATGCGAGCTTCGGTGTACCGCATTGCTGCCGGCGGGTCGCCGTCAATCGAACCGAAGTTGCCCTGACCGTCAACCAGCGTATAGCGATAGGAGAAATCCTGCGCCATTCGGACAAGCGTGTCGTAGATGGGGCCATCACCGTGGGGATGATAATTGCCCATAACCTCACCGACAATTTTGGCGCATTTCCGATATGACCGATTCGAGGCGAGACCCATTTCGCGCATGCCGAACAGGATCCGGCGGTGCACCGGCTTCAGTCCGTCGCGAACATCGGGCAGAGCGCGGCCTATGATTACGCTCATTGCGTAATCCACATAGGAACGCCGCATTTCGTCTTCGATGTTGACGGGGACCAAATTGGACGGCGGCGTGGGAGGCGGAGGCGGAGTTACCGGGTCTTCTGCCATTCGTTTCCTTTAAATATCCAGGTTCTTCACTTCGAGCGCATTTGCTTCAATGAACTGACGGCGCGGCTCCACAGCGTCACCCATCAGGATCGTGAAGATGTCGTCCGCAAACACCTTGTCGTTGATTTGAACCCGCAAGAGTGTTCGTTTCTCGAGGTCCATCGTTGTTTCCCACAACTGCTCGGGGTTCATCTCCCCCAATCCCTTGTAACGCTGGATGTGGAGGTCTTTCTTCCCCAGCTCCATGAGGTGATCGATCAACTGCTGGCGGCTTTCCAGCTTCGTTTCCGTCGGATGGGGGTTTTGATCCGCACGAACGAGAAACGGCGCACGATCTCTCTCCTGCAGAGATTTGTGCAGCGATGTAAGGCGTTGGTATTCGCCGCCGGAAAGCAGTTGGTGGCTGATTGTACGCGGGCTCTGGCTTCCCTCCCGATACGTCACCTTCTCTTCTCCGTGTTCATCGTCAGGAGTGACCTCAGGGCTATAACCGAGCGCCTGAAGTTTCTCGACCAGCGCGGCAACGCTGGAGGCGTCGGCCAGGAAGCCTTTCGATGCGGCATTCACGCTGAGCAGGTAATCAAGTACTCGGGGATCCTGTAAGTTTCGATCGACTTTAGAAAAGTGCACATTCAGCTCGATGAGCTTCTCTATGAAGGCCGTCAGATCGCGACCACTGAGACTTTCTCCGGCTGACGTCTGCACCGTTAGGCTTTCGGTCGCCTTTCGCAGGAGGAACTGCGCCATCTGGCGTTCGTCTTTGATGTACTGCTCGGACTTGCCTTTCTTGACTTTAAAGAGCGGCGGCTGAGCAATGTAGACATGGCCTCGTTCGATGAGCTCAACCATTTGCCGGTAAAAGAAGGTCAGCAGAAGGGTTCGAATATGGGATCCGTCCACGTCCGCATCAGTCATGATGATGATCTTGTGATATCGAAGTTTCGTGACGTCAAAGTCATCGGTTCCAATACCCGTCCCTAATGCCGTGATCATGGCCGCGATCTCGGTGTGGGTCAGCATCTTGTCGTAGCGCGCCTTCTCAACGTTCAGAATCTTTCCCTTAATCGGAAGAATCGCCTGGGTACGACGATCACGGCCCTGCTTTGCAGAACCGCCGGCAGAATCACCCTCAACGATAAAAATTTCTGACAGTTCCGGGGAACGCTCCTGACAATCCGCGAGTTTGCCGGGAAGCGCCATACTGTCTAATGCACCCTTGCGACGGACGAGTTCGCGGGCGCGTCGCGCTGCTTCTCGGGCGCGGGCCGCCTCGACCGCCTTCCCGATGATTCGTTTTGCGACAGACGGGCTCTCCTCCAGGTACTTGCCCAACCCGTCGTTGACCATCGCTTCCACAAGTCCTTTAACTTCGCTGTTGCCCAGCTTTGTTTTCGTCTGGCCCTCGAATTGTGGTTGCGGCAGCTTCACGCTGATGACAGATACCAGGCCCTCCCGGACGTCATCGCCCGAGAGGTTATCTTTCAGCTCCTTGAAGAGATTGTTCGAGACCGCATAGTTGTTGAGGGTGCGGGTCAATGCAGCTTTGAAGCCAATCAGATGCGTGCCGCCCTCATGGGTGTTGATATTATTTGCAAAGGTAAAAATTTGTTCCTGATAGCCGTCGTTGTACTGCAGGGCGATCTCAAGATCGATACCTTCTTTGACTCCCTGAAAGTAGACAACTTTGTCGTGAAGCGGTGTTTTGTTCTTGTTGAGGTGCTCCACGAACGAAATGATTCCGCCTGTGTAATGGAAATCGTGCCGCTTTTCCGAACGCTCATCCTCAATCGTGATCAGCAGACCCTTGTTGAGGAATGCGAGTTCACGAAGCCGCTGGGAGAGTGTTTCGAAGGTGAACTCGGTCGTCTCAAAGATTTTGGGATCCGGCTTGAAATTAACCCGGGTTCCGCGCTTGTCCGTTAGGGCGATGCTTTGAAGGTCCCCCGTTGGTGTTCCGCGTTCGTAACTTTGGACCCAGACTTTACCCCCACGCCAGATCTCGAGCTTCAGCCATTCCGATAGTGCATTAACCACCGACACGCCGACTCCATGCAGTCCGCCGGAGACTTTGTAGGCATCGTTGTCGAACTTGCCGCCGGCATGTAGCTTTGTGAGCACGATTTCCGCGGCGGGCCTTCCCTCCTTGGGCATGATTTCTGTTGGGATGCCGCGGCCGTTGTCGGTGACGGTAACAGATCCTTCGGTATGGATAACGACGTGAACTTCTGTGCAGTATCCGGCCAGTGCTTCGTCGATCGAGTTGTCGACGACTTCGTAGACTAAATGATGCAGGCCATCAACGCCCGTCGAACCGATATACATCGCCGGACGTTTCCGAACAGCTTCAAGCCCTTCTAAAACCTTAATTTGGTCCGCGCCGTAGCTAGATTCGCGGGGTGGCTGCGAGGTCTTCTCTGGACCCGCAGAATCAACTCGTTCTGCCATGATTTTTGTATTGTCCGATTTGCCGCTAACGTTCAGAGAAATAAAGGGTAAGGCGACACCCACCCTTCGTAAGAATGCGAGTTAGATTTTACCAAATTACGGGCTATATTCAGACAGGAAACTTCACGAAACCTGCAAAAAATTTTGTGGGGTTACTTCTTCGCAACAACAAGATGTAGGGGTCTAGATCCGCATCGGCATGACGACATACCGATAATTGTATTCAGTCCCTGAGGCGGTGCGCAGTTGCGCCGCGCTTTCACTATCCTTGAACTCAAAATTGACCTGGGCTTCGTCAGCTATCGTAAGAAAATCAAGAAGATATTGAAAATTGAAGCCGACTTGGAGTTCTTCCTTCGAATAGTTGACTTCCAGAGTCTCATGGGCTTCGCCGAGATCGGAATGACTCGCCGTAACCTCAAGTGTTCCTTTGCCCAGGGAGAGACGCACTGTTCGAGAACGCTCATCAGAAAGAATCGCAACCCGTCGAATCGCTGCGGCAATGTCTTCACGATCAATCGTCACGGTGCGATCGTTGTTCCTGGGGAGAACCGCTTCGAAATTGGGAAACTGCCCTGTGAGCATCCGGGCAACCAGGAGTCGGCGCCCCATATCAAAGAACAGATGATTGTCATCGCGAGAGAACTCTATCTTTCCCGCGTCTTCATTTTCCGCCGTCATCTTAACGAGTTCGCCCATGGCCTTCTTGGGAACGAGCACCCGGATTTCCTCCGTGACGTCCTCAAAAGCCTCAGTTTTTTCTATATGTGCCAATCGATGACCATCCGTGGCGACCATGGTGATGGCGCCCGGCTTTATCATCAACAGGGCTCCACTCAGCGTGTATTTCGAATCTTCCGTGCTGATGGAAAAGATCGTGCGGGTGATTAGTTTTGAAAGAACTGCCGGGTCGATCTTCACGGTCTTACCTTTGGGTTCGGCAAGAGCTGGAAAATCCTCCTGGGGAAGGCCGGCAATTCGGAACCGGCTCGTTCCACATGTCACGGTGACCCAATTGCCGTCCCCTCGCTTAAACCGGATTTCCTTGTCAGGTAAAGCTCGAACGATCTCATAGAGACGTTTGGCTGGAAGAGTCATGGATCCTGAAGTCGTTACCTTCACAGGACATACCGAACGAAGCCCTATTTCCAGATCCGTCGCAAGGATCCCAAGATCCCCGTCGGAGGCACGTACAAGAACATTAGCCAGAATAGGAATTGTTGTTTTGCGTTCGACGACTCCCTGAATCAGAGTCAGTTCCTGTAAGAGATCATATTTTCTGACTGTAAATTCCATTCTGATTAACTAACTAGTAACAGTAGTTCCTCTGAATTATGTGGATATCTCTCTAACTGGTGGGGTTGAAGTGTCTTATCGACATTCTCTCCTGTTCACCAAGAGGATACGCCTCTGTGAATAACATGTTCAACGATGGATTCCTGACGATTTCCACAACTGGTTCACAGCTAGCTTTCACAACTATTTGAACGAATCGATAAATGTCTGCAATAGCCGGTTGAGTTCACGGTCTGTCTGGCGATGTTCTTCAATCTTGTTTATCGAATGAAGAACCGTCGTATGGTGTTTGTTTCCGAACTCACGTCCAATCTGAGGCAGTGACATTCCGGTTATCTTCTTGGACAAGTACATGCAGATCTGGCGAGGCATTGCGACCGATTTAGAGTTGTTCCTGGATTTCAGGTCCTGGACTCGCATGCCGTAGTAGTCCGCGATCGTTTTCTGGATCATCTCGATCGTTATAGCTTTTTCGTCGCTGTGAAGAATCTCGCTCAACGTGTCTTGCGCAAGAGCAAGTGTTATTTCGGTTTCGTGAAGTGACGCGAAGGCGACCAACCGTACTAGAGCCCCTTCGAGTTCCCGAATGTTGGATTTAATTTTACTGGCGATATACAGAGCGACGTTGTCCGGGAGGCTTACGTTGTGACGCTCGGCTTTCTTGGTAAGAATCGCAATTTTCGTTTCCAGGTCTGGCGGTTGGATATCCGCGATTAAGCCCCACTCAAACCGGGAATGGAGGCGTTCCTCGAGGGTGGGAATATCTCGTGGCGGACAGTCTGCAGAGAAGACAAGTTGCTTGTGGTTGTCATATAACGCGTTGAATGTATGAAAGAACTCTTCCTGAGTCCTCTCCTTCGCAGCGATGAATTGAATGTCGTCGATGAGGAGCACATCGTTGTTTCTGTACCGTTCCCTGAAGCTCAGCAACTTGTCGTACCGGATCGCGCTGATGAGGTCATTGGTGAATTTTTCAGTCGAGATATACGTGAGCCGCAGGCTGCGGTTGCGACGTTTAATCTCCTGGCCGATCGCGTGCATAAGGTGGGTCTTACCGAGACCCACGCCGCCATACATAAACAACGGGTTGTATGCCTTCGATGGCCGTTCAGCAACAGCTAGTGCCGCGGCATGAGCAAACTGATTGGAAGATCCGACAACGAATGTGTCGAACGTGTATTTCAGGTTGAGAGTGTTGTCGATCGAGTCAAAATCCAGACTTCCCTGCGAAGGGGGGATCGGCCTCGGGGCCGACTCCTCAATCATGTACACGACATTGATATCTCCAAGCCCCGCCGACTTGGCCGCATTGAGTACAACGTCGATATGTTCATTAAGCCAATCTCTAAAAAAGGAATTAGGAACACGAATATAAAGCGCTAAACCGTCCCGCCGAATGAACTGGGTCGGCTTGAACCATGTGTTAAAACTTTGTTCGCTGACGCTTTCTTCGACTTTAGTAAGAACTTCCTGCCAGGTATCCATGAGAGTGCCATTAGGTGAAGAGACACGATTTCCACAAAGATTTCCACGTGCTGTGGAAATCCAAAACTGCCCGGAACGGCGTGGGAGACGCGACAAAGTAGCACTTTCATTTTTCCATTTCAACCGCCAAAAATTAGTTTGATAAACACCAGAATTGACGGCCTTCTTCACGCGATGCTACAGTGAATCTTTTTTGGGGAGCATCGCGCAAATGCCAAAGAGAACCTTCCAACCAAACAATCGGCATAGAGCCAAAACGCACGGCTTTCGTGCACGCATGAAAACCAAAGGTGGCCGGTTGGTTTTGAAAGCTCGGCGTGATAAGGGACGCAAGCGCGTTTCGGTTGAGCACTACTAAGAAGGCTGGGGAGTTTTTTAGGCTCAAGAACTCCGCTGAGTTCCAATCGGTTTACAAGAAGGGCGCGAGGAAGGATTCCCGCTCCTTTGTCATCTTCTTGCTCGCCAACGGACTCGACCACAGCCGCGTCGGATTAACGACCCCACGCAAAATAGGAATGGCCGTTGAGAGGAACAGGATTCGTCGGCGAATCAGGGAAATCCTGCGAGGAGCCTGGCCATTAATTCCCCTTGGATTTGATATTGTAGTCAATCCGCGCCGTTCATCCTGTGAGCGAGAATTTTGGGAACTGAGATCCGAGCTTCTGTCGCTTCTGGGAGTTCATGCATGATCGGGCGAATCTGCCAGATCCTGGCGCTCGCAATCTTACGCGGCTACAAATTAACGGTGTCACCGTGGTTGCCGCCGTCCTGTCGCTTTACGCCCACCTGCTCGGAATTTGCGAGTGAGGCCATTGAACGGTACGGCGTCTTGTCTGGCACAGTAAGGACGTGTCGACGCGTTCTGCGGTGCCATCCGTTTCATCGGGGCGGTTGGGATCCAGTCTAGGAATTCATCCAAATTTATGGAAAAGAGAATACTCATCGCCTTTCTTCTTTCTTTCGCGGTCCTCTATGGATCTCGCTTTCTGTTTCCGCCGCCCCCGCCACCGAACAAGGAGGTTCCCAAGGTAGAGACTCCCGTCGTCCCGCCCCCAGTAATAACGCCTCAGCCCAATGCGACTCCCGGTGACACTATCCAGGCGGAGACCGAAAAGGAGGAGACCGTTGATACTCCTCGCTTTCGGGCTGTCGTCTCGAATGTGGGAGGAGTTCTCAAGAGTTTCCAGCTCAAGGAATTCAAAGATGCGGCCGGTAAGCCTACGGAATTGATTGATTCCTATGCCGGGAGGCAGGTCGGATTTCCGCTGGCGATAAATACATCAGACCCCGCACTCAATAAGTTGCTCTCTGACGCCAGGTTTGTCAGCACCACGGAGAACACCAGGGTGAACCTGGAATACCGCTCTGACGGTGTCGTCGCTCGAAAGTCGATCGACTTCGATCCTCAGAAGTACGAGGCTCGCGTTTCAACGGAATTGGTTCGAAACGGGACTGTCGTTCCTCACGACGTTGTTCTCCAGGGCGAGATTAGCGATCAATCCGTTCCTGATGATCCGGCGAAGAGGTCCGGTATTTATCAGGCTGCAGGAAAGTTCCATAGGCTCAACCTTGCCGGCATCGATGAGCCCGTCGAAGTTGTCGGATCGTTCGCCGGGGTTGAGGATCAGTATTTTCTCGCAATGCTTGTGCGAGATAAAGAAAGCGCAATCAAGGTATCCAAGCAAGACTACCAACTGGCTGATCTGGCGGACGGTACAAAGGGCGCTGCAGCCCGGGGCCTTTCTGTAAGTGTGCCGAGCACTGAACCGATGACTCTGTACATCGGGCCGAAACAGGAAGACAGTCTGGTAGCAGTAGACGCCAGGCTCGGAGGCGCGCCGAATTATGGGTGGTATCTGTTCGCCGTTATCGCCAAGCCTCTTCTGGTGACGCTGCGCTGGATCGACGGGTATATCGGTAACTATGGCTGGTCCATCATTGTGTTAACCATTCTGATCAACATGGTCCTTTTCCCCCTACGAGTGAAGCAGCAGCTCGCAATGCAGAAGATGCAGAAGATGGCGCCTCAACTGAAACAGCTCCAGGAAAAGTACAAAAAGCTCAAGGCGGGCGATCCCAAGCGTGCAGAGGTGGAAAAGGAGCTGATGGCGATTAATAAGCAACAGCTGAGTGGTTGTTTGCCCCTGCTGCTACAGATGCCTCTGCTGTTTGCATTTCTGAACATGATTACGGCGGCCGTTGAATTGCGCGGAGCGCCATGGATTCTCTGGATCAAGGATCTCTCCGTGGAGGATCCTTTGTTTATTCTTCCGATTCTTATGGGCGTTGCAATGTTCGTCCAAATGAAGATGAGTCCGACGTCGCCCGATCCCGCGCAGGCGCGGATGATGATGATCACGCCGGTACTGGTCACGATTCTCTTCCTTTGGTACCGCAGCGCAAGCGGGCTGACCCTTTACTGGCTCACCGGCAACGTGATCAGCATCGGCCAACAGTGGTTCATAAAAAAATTCTGGGCCGATGATGACGTGCGGCCGGCGCGCGGCCAGCCTTCTCCGGCCTAGTGTGTGCGTGAGGGGCTGCATAAG
>DASTBJ010000534.1:0-4243 GCA_035712125.1 Terriglobia bacterium | reverse complement strand
AGTCCTTCTCGTTGATGACAACATCGATTCGGTGGAGTCCCTGAGCATGCTTCTGAGAATGGCCGGCAACGAGACGTACGCCGCGCACGATGGCCTCGAGGCGATAAACGCAGCCGACACGTTTCGCCCTGACGTTGTCCTGATGGATATCGGCTTGCCGAATCTGAATGGCTACGATGCAGCCCGCCGCATACGAGAACAGCCCTGGGGTAAACAAATGATGCTTGTGGCCCTAACGGGTTGGGGACAGGACGAAGATCGGCAGAGATCCAGAGATGCAGGTTTCGATAGTCACCTGGTCAAACCCGTGGACTACGCGATCCTCACGAAGCTTCTGAACTGTAGCAATGGAGGTTAGCGAAAGATTTGCGCGTCCTCTAGAGCACCTGGAATTCACTGAACATATAGCGGTAGAACGGGTCGTTGAGGTACAGCTTGATCCAGTGGAGGCCGCCCACGCAGCGCTGAAAGTCTTCGGCAAGTTTGTGGAATACTACAGTCGCCGCCGGGTTCTCCATCTCCGCAACAATGCTGTAGGACCGTCGGCCCTGCTGAGCGTAGTACGAAGGGCTTACGGTACGCCTGCCATACGTGAGTTGTTCGGGGAACAACCCAAGGTTGAATAGCGTCCAGTCTCCAAGATAGCGGTAGCATTCCCTTCGGAGGTTCGGGGACATTTCACGGCTGGCCTGCTCCAGGATGTCGCAGACGTATTCGAGCCTCCTGCCGGATTCATCTCGAAGACGGTACAGATTCTCGCAATGAATGAAGTCGATCAGGAGATTCGCGACGTAGCAGATGGTTTCTTCGTCCCGCAGATCGAGTTGCTTCATCGCTCGGTCGGTAAGCTGATGAAGAACCGCACGCACCGGGTGATCGGGCGGAACGGCAGGCCGTGTATTCTCAATCATGGATCGCCTCTCTGTAAAATAGACGGCCCGACGAGACCAGGGCCTGATGCTACCTAGCGGTCGTGGCGATGTAAACGAAGAATCCCAACCGAGCCGCGAGAGCGAATGGGGGTGGCGGGCAATCCTTTCAAGTAATACGGGAGAAGTTCGCTTCTCCCGTATTTGAAATCGCTAGTACATGCCGTTGCCGCCGCCACCCGGCATTGCGGGGGCAGCTTCCCGGCCTGGAAGTTCGACGATCAGAGCTTCAGTCGTGAGCATCAGCGCGGCGATCGATGCAGCGTTCTGGAGCGCTGATCGCGTCACTTTTGCCGGATCGAGAATGCCGGCGGAGATCATATCTGTGTACTCCTCTGTCTCGGCGTTGAAGCCATAGTTGGCCTTTGCGGACTCGCGAACCTTTCCAATAACAATGGCGCCTTCATAACCCGCATTCGACGCTATCAACCGAAGGGGTTCTTCAAGAGCGCGCTTCACGATGTTGACGCCGATCTGCTCGTCTTCCTCCAGTTTGAGCTTCTCAAGGGCAGGAATGGCACGGAGAAAAGCCACGCCGCCTCCCGGAACGATGCCTTCTTCCACGGCAGCCCGGGTAGCATGCATTGCATCCTCGACGCGCGCTTTCTTCTCTTTCATCTCGGTCTCGGTTGCCGCGCCAACATGAATCACAGCGACGCCGCCGACAAGCTTCGCCAGCCGTTCCTGCAGTTTCTCGCGATCGTACTCTGAGGTGGTCTCATCGACCTGGGTTCGAAGCTGTTTCACCCGCCCCTCGATTGCTGCACGTTTGCCACCGCCTTCGATAATCGTGGTATTGTCCTTATCGATAACCACTTTTTTCGCAGTACCCAGGTCTTCAATCTTGAGGTTCTCCAGACGGATGCCAAGATCTTCCGTGATCGCCCGGCCGTTCGTGAGCACCGCAATGTCTTCCAGCATCGCCTTTCGGCGATCGCCGAATCCTGGCGCCTTTATCGCCGCTGAGCTAAGCGTGCCTCGAATCCGGTTCACGACGAGTGTTGCGAGCGCCTCGCCTTCGATATCCTCGGCAATGATCAGCAACGAGCGCCCCATCTTGGCCACCTGTTCGAGGACCGGCAGAAGATCTTTCATCGTGTTGACCTTGCTTTCGCAGATCAGGATCAGACAATTCTCAAGTACGCACTGCATCCGATCCGGATCGGTCACGAAATACGGCGAAAGATAGCCGCGATCGAACTGCATGCCTTCGACGACATCCAATGTTGTCTCGATGGTTCTGGCCTCTTCAACCGTGATGACGCCATCCTTGCCGACTTTCTTCATCGCATCGGCGATAATGTTGCCGATCGTTGAATCGTTATTTGCCGAAATCGTCGCGACCTGAGCGATCATGTCACCGCTCACCGGCTTCGCAAGTTTCTTGATCTCTTCGACGGCCGCCCTGACAGCTTGCTCGATGCCACGCTTGATAGACATCGGATTTGCGCCGGCGGCGACTGTCTTGACGCCCTCGCGGAAGATCGCCTGTGCCAGCACGGTCGCCGTAGTGGTGCCGTCACCGGCCACATCGCTGGTTTTCGATGCGACCTCCTTCACCATCTGGGCGCCCATGTTCTCCATGGGATCCTTCAGCTCGATTTCTTTTGCAACTGTAACCCCGTCTTTTGTAATAAGCGGAGAGCCAAACTTTTTGTCGAGAACCACATTGCGGCCCTTGGGGCCCAAAGTGATTTTGACCGCGTCGGCAAGTGTGTTCACGCCGCGCAAGATGGCCTGTCTGGAATCTTCACCGTGAATAATCTGTTTCGCCATTTCTATGCCTATTTCTTTCCGGCAGCTTTGCCGTTCTGATTCAAAATGCCAAGGATCTCGTCTTCGCGCAGGATCAAATAGTCCTGATTTGCGATTCTTACTTCGGCTCCGGAGTATTTTCCGAAGAGTATTCGGTCGCCGGCTTTGACTTCGAGTGGGAGGACCGAGCCGTTCTCGAGTATCTTGCCGGCTCCAGAGGCCACCACTTCACCTTCCTGGGATTTTTCTTTTGCGGTATCGGGAATGATGATTCCGCCCTTCACCGTTTCCTGTTCCTCGATTCGCTTAATGAGGACACGATCGTGTAGAGGTTTCAATGACATGTGATTGGATCTCCTTGTACGCCGAGGGATTGACTGCCTGCGGCTCTTGATTGATGGCTTCGCAAGCCCCGATGGCTTGAGACCGCGACTGGTTCAACTTCGCCTTCTTCAACTCGACCGATTCGTCGCTTCTCGCGACGTGACTGCTGAACAGCTCTCCATCCGCGATAGGTCAGGCGGCGTTTGCGGCGTTGTGCAGTTTGACCGTGAGCTTCTGCCTCCGAAGCTCTGTCAAAGAGTTCTGGGATGTCGATAGAGGAGAGTATTGCCTGGAATGACGGCGAAAACTGTGCAGAATTGCACGGTCTTACGCTCATCGCTGCGGTACATCAAGGCTCGTCTATGGAACTCAAAGCCGGCGATTCGCCCGATCCGGCGTCTTCTCCTGAATTCACCGGCCGAGCATGCACTATGAACCGGCGCGGCGCAGCTCCAACGAAGTAGAAAGGAAAACACGTGATCAACGTGAGCTCGCGATAGTCACGGGATTCCATCACTTGCGTGTCTGTCGGATCGACCGTCTCCACGGAGTCGACGATGTACTCGTACCTTCCGCGGAGTGTTGCCACACGAATCCTATCGCCAGGCGCAATTTTTTCAAGCTTTCGAAAAAATGTATCGCGGTGAGCGGCAATGACGACGTTACCTTCGGAGCCGGGCAGCGACGTCCCCGGCACATGCCCCGCACCAGCGATCAGGGTACGTTCCTCAATACCTTGAAGGACCATCACTGAAAGCCCGATTTGGTCAATATCGATCCGTCCCAGAAGGTCGCCTTCATGCAGATCAGGTGGCGGCTCTAGAATGGACCGGCTCATGTCTCTCGGCACTGCAAGCTCCGCCTCGAATCTCCGCGACTGGTATCCCTGATAGATTTGCGCGTAGACGGCTGTGACGGCAACATAGGCCAGGGCGGCAGCCCCGACCCACAGAAGGGAGCGCTGAATAGAGCGCCAGATTGGAGAATGTAACGTCATTTCATCGATCCACTGGCCGGTGCAAAGTACCCGTCGCGAGTAATTACGTGCAAACTTCTGCCGTTACGGCTCGCGGTGATCTTTACCGTTCGATGTTTGCCATCACGAGTGGCATTGCTGGAGTGATATCCGATTGTGTACTGGTTACGGATCTCGACGGCAATCTCGCGCCAGATTCGATTCAGCTCGCTGAGAGCACCCGGAAAATATGCCCGCCCTCCGCTCAATTCCGCAATCC
>DASTBJ010000533.1:0-7234 GCA_035712125.1 Terriglobia bacterium | reverse complement strand
CTCCTTTACAGGCTGTCGCTCAACGACGCCCGGCGCCAGACGTTCCACAGGAAGGGACTTGTCCGTGACAATCGGGCCGCGCCCGTCGACCGGTTGCGCAAGTGTATTCACGACGCGACCGATCAACGCCTCTCCTACCGGCACTTCCATGATGCGGCCTGTCCGCTTGACCTGATCTCCCTCGCGAATTTGGGTGTACTCACCAAGCAGCACGACGCCGACCTGGCTCTCTTCCAAATTCAGGGCGAGACCCATCACTTCATGGGGAAATGCGAGCAGCTCACCCGCCATCGCTTTCTCCAACCCGTGCACTCGCGCGATACCATCGCCAACGGACACGACAGTGCCGATTTCACTCACGTCAATTCCCGCGCGATAGCCGTCGATCTGCTCGCGAATAATCTTGCTGATTTCGTCTGCCTTAATCTCCATGCTTCCCTTCAATCTCCATCAATCCTGCGTAAGGTTGTCTCTGAATGACTGTAAACGCTGTCGAATCGATCCGTCGTAAATCGTGCTGCCCACCTGAGCGACAAGGCCGCCAATCAGCGAGGGGTCGACGAACACCTCCATTCGAACCTTTTTTCCGGTCAGGGCCTGAAGCCGGGACACCACCTCATCTCGCTGTTTCGTGTCCAGATCCTGCGCTGAAGTAACGCGCGCGCGAACAACCCCGAGTTTCTCGTCGAGAAGGGTTTCGTAGGTCTGCACGATTTCATCGAGCAACTCGAGGCGGTTTCTATCCACCAGCAGGCTCAGAAAGTTTCGAATCGGCGATTCCAGGGCCAATGCGTCTCCGACCCTGGCCAGAAGTTCTTTACGCTTCTCGCCGGACACCGTCGGGTTTTCAAGCAGCACGCGCGCCTCCGCGTGCTGAGATAGCAAAGAAGAGAACTTGAGTAACTGTTCCCGTCCCATTTCGGCCTTAGCCGGATGCAGAACATCCAGCAGAGCCTTGGCGTATCGGCTTGCGGCTACGGACATTGGAACTCCTTAATACACTGGCGCATAAACGCCTTGGCAAACGTGAAAAAGTAGCAATTCGAGATAGGGAGTGTCAACGATGGAGTTAGCAGAACGGCGCGCGGTAAAACGAGATAGGTCTAGGGCCTGGCGCGAATTAAGATGCCGAGCGTGCCTTGGAGAGATTTATGGCTTATTACAGCTATTGCCTAATTGGTGTGCCTCGCTATGTCCTGGTCTTCGCCTCGTCAGGTTGCGTCGAGTCCTGGGTAGCCGCCTGATCGACGAAGCCAGACATATGAGTTCGACCCTCCAGAAGAGCACCCGCCTGGATGACAAGAACAGCGGCCTGAAGGTCTCCGCGTAGCCGTCCGGTGGAGTGAATTTCCGCGCGACGCTGGGCCTGGACATTGCCAAAGACCTGGCCAAGAATCTCAATATCACCGACCCTTATATCCGCATGGACGACGGCCTGCTCGCCAATGATCAATCGGTCCTTGCCAACAATCGAACCGTGAAAGGTCCCGTCAATCCTCAAGGTATTCGAAAATTGCAGCTCGCCCGTAACTTCTGTACCGTGGTCCAGAAATCCCGCCACACCCTCTTCAGACTTTCGCCAACGCGCCATACTCACCTTCTTGTCAGAATCGTACTTTCATCAGACCGTCGTAGAGCCGGTGCATTTCCTCGTGTGAGAAAAAATGCAGTTCAATTCGGCCTTTGCCACGGCTTTCCTGGATTGTAACTTTCGTCCCGAGCGTTTGCTCCAACGCGTGGATTGCGGCCTTTACATTTGGATCCACAGCTTCGGATTCGCCGGCGGTGTCACTCGCCCCGTTCCTGCCGTAACGAGACACTAGCATCTCGGCCTGCCGTACGGAATAACTACCCTGAATAATTTTGCGGGCGGCGTCGAGAATCGACGAGAGGTCCGTAAGGGACAACAATGCCTTCGCATGACCGGCCGTCAATCGGTTCTCTCCAATCCACTGCTGAACTTCACTTGGCAGCCGAAGTAGCCGAAGCATATTCGTAATGGTGACGCGGCTCTTGCCGACCCGCCGGGCGACCTCTTCCTGCGTGAGACCGAATTCCACGATGAGTTTCTCGTAGGCCTGGGCCTCCTCAATGGGATTCAAGTCCTCGCGCTGGAGGTTTTCGATCAAGGCTATTTCAAGCGAGGAATCAAAATCGCCCTCGCGCACGATCGCGGGAAGCTTCCCGAGGCCCGCCCGCTGCGCCGCACGCCATCGGCGCTCACCGGCGATCAATTCGTAGAAATTGTCGGGCAGTGGCTGGACGATGATCGGCTGAATCACACCATGGGCGCGGATCGAGTCGGCGAGTTCGTTCAGGCTCTCGTCGTTAAAGTGCTTCCGTGGCTGCCGCGTATTCGGAACAATCCGATCAATGTCGATTTCGCGGAGTTTCTCTGCGTCGACGGCGGGCGCGTCAGTTGGTGGCGGTGTCCCCAGGAGGGCGCTCAGCCCCCGACCCAATGCCTTTCTCTGTGCCATGAATGATCTCCTTTGCGAGGCGAATGTAGGCTTCAGCGCCCTTGGATTTAATGTCGTAGAGCAAGATGGGCTGGCCATGGCTGGGAGCTTCCCCGAGCCTGATGTTGCGCGGTATGACGGATCGAAAGACCTTGTCTCCAAAGAATGCCTTCAGGTCCGCCATAACCTGATTGGAAAGATTGGTCCGCTCGTCAAACATTGTGAGCAGCACGCCTTCGATTTCGAGACGCGGATTCGCCGCTTGTCGGATTTCGTTCACGGTCTCCATGAGCTCCGACACGCCTTCCAGCGCGAAGTACTCACACTGAATGGGAATCAACACCTTGTCTGCGGCGATCAACGCGTTGACCGTCAGGATGTCGAGTGATGGCGGGCAATCAATCAGGATGAAATCAAAGTCCGAGCGGATCGCCGCCAGTGCTGCCACGAGGCGCTGATGGCGATCCGTCTCCTGGGCGAGTTCCATCGTGGCCCCAACCAGCTCTCGGCTAGCCGGCGCCAGCTTCAGCGCGTCGAGCTCTGTCTGATGAATGACCGAAGACAGGGGCTGTCTCTGAACAACGACGTTATAGGTCGACCCCGAGTAGGTACCGCGGCGAAGACCGAGGCCGGACGACGCATTGGACTGCGGATCGAGGTCAATAAGCAGCGTCCGCATATCCGCGGCGGCGAGCGATGCGGCGAGATTGATGGCTGTTGTCGTCTTTCCAACGCCGCCCTTCTGATTTGATATTGCAATAATGCGCGCCATGTTCCACGTGGAACAGTCACCTATTTTTGTTCCACGTGGAACATTTTGAGAGATCGGCGGTCAGAACTGGTCCAGCTGAAGAACCGATGCCACGGTGCGGCTTCCTGGGACGACAAGATTTTCCCCAGCCGGGAAGCGGCGGGTGCCTGCAGTGATCCATACTACACGTGTCGTTGACCTGAAGAGTCGCTTGAGTGTGGCCACCAGGGAGTCGACAGGCTTGACGCCTTGAAGTGTTACCCATTCAATGTCATCAGGGCAGGAAGTCATGTCTTCCAAACGACTTTTCTGCACGAGCATCCGTTTTCCACTTGGCAGTCTTGTGGCGAGGTGTCGCAGAAAAACCGCTCGCTTCAGCCGGGATTCCACAAGATGAACCCGCTTGAGCCGGCACGAGACCAACAATGGAATACCAGGAGAACCGTTACCCGAACCCAAGTCCAGCAGTGCGCCCGACATCTGTAGTTGCTGCCCAATCCAGCTGGGTTCGGCGACCAAACGTCGATAGAGATCCCTCCCGTGCAGTGCCGTGAGGTTGATCCTTTCTTTCCAGCGTTCCAGTTCCCCTATATAGGTTTCCAGTTCGCGCTCAATATCCGCGGAATATGAAAGCCCGAGGCGTGATAGCTCTTCGCTAAGCACAAGAAAGAATTTGGGTTACGCGACTGTTTCTGGCCGCTCGGAAGGCTGACGCATCTCGATGTGGAATAGCAGAATTGAAATCGCTGCGGGCGTGATGCCGGGTATCCGGCTCGCCTGCGCGATGGATGCGGGCCGCACCTGGCTGAGCTTTTCGACGATCTCTCGGGAAAGGCCCGGCATTCCGGCATAGTCAAGATCGGCAGGAATCCTCTTTGCCTCCGCCTTCCGCAATTTTTCAACCTCCCGTGCCTGTTGTCGGAGGTACCCCTCATATTTGATGACTGTTTCGATCGACACCACATCCTCCCGGCGAATGTTTTCCGATGGAAATGACACCAGGCCCGCTCTCAAGAGGTCCTCCAGGTGGATCTCCGGCCTTCGTAGTAGGACCGCAACACTTGGCTTATCATGGAGATCGATGCCTCGCGAAACGAAGAAGGGGTGCCCGGTGTCCGGCTTTATCCGTGAAAGTTCTGCTTGTAGTCGGTCGAGCCGCTCAATGCGATGCAGGAATTGCGCCCAGTGCGTTTCGTCAACCAGCCCGACCTTCTTTCCGATCGGTGTCAGGCGCTTATCCGCGTTGTCGATCCGCAAATTCAGTCGAAACTCCGCGCGTGAGGTAAACATCCGGTACGGCTCGGCGGTGCCTTTCGTCACCAGGTCATCAATCATAATTCCGATGTAGGCATCGGACCGACTCAGCACGATCGAGGGTTCGCCTTTTGCTTTTTGGGCCGCATTGATACCCGCCAGAATCCCCTGAGCTGCGGCTTCCTCGTACCCTGTCGTCCCGTTGATCTGGCCCGCAAAGAAAAGCCCGGCGACTTTCTTGGTTTCCAGCGAGGGGTGCAGTTCGGTTGGTTGTACAAAGTCATACTCGATCGCGTAGCCGGGACGAATCATGTGCGCAGACTCCAGCCCCTTCATCCGACTCAAAATCTCGCGCTGGACATCGATGGGCAGGCTTGTCGACATACCATTTACATAGATTTCATGCGTATCGACGCCTTCCGGTTCCAACACGATCTGGTGGCGATCCTTATCCGCGAACTTCACCACCTTGTCTTCAAGCGATGGGCAATATCGTGGGCCAATGCCCTGGATCTGCCCGCTATACAGCGGGGACCGCTTCATGTTGCGCCGGATGATCCCGTGTATTGCTTCATCGGTATGCGTGATATAGCAGCCCACCCTGTTGCGCAACTCTTCGAATGTTCTTAAAGAAAACGGTGTCGGCCGGACGTCGCCTTCCTGTTTTTCGAAGGCGGAAAAATCTATCGTCCGACGGTCCAGACGGGGCGGTGTTCCTGTCTTTAAACGTCCCCAGGAAAATCCCAGCTGTCTGATGCCGTTGGCCAGGGTGATCGACGCCGGCTCACCGCTGCGGCCCGCCATAAACTGCTTCTCGCCGATGTGAATAAGCCCATTCAGGAAAGTGCCGGTCGTCAGGACGACAGCCCGGGCAGACACGCGCCTCCCGTCCTGCAGTTCGATTCCTACGATCGAACCTTGTTCGAAGAGTAGCTCTGTCACCTCCGCCTGTTTGATAAAGAGGTTCGGCGTTGCTTCCAGCTTTCGTCGCATGATGACGCGGTAGAGAGCCTTGTCTTCTTGTGCGCGAGGCGACCATACTGCAGGGCCACGACTGGTATTCAACAGTCGAAACTGAATTCCGGCTTCGTCCGCCACTAGGCCCATCAACCCGCCAAGAGCATCGATTTCGCGCACGAGATGCCCTTTCGCAATGCCACCCACTGCGGGATTGCATGACATCTGGGCGATCAAGTCTGCATTCATCGTGTAGAGAGCCGTGCTAAGTCCCATCCGGGCGGAGGCGTGCGCGGCCTCGCATCCAGCGTGACCTGCGCCGACGACCACAATTTCGTACGATTCATCAAACATCGTCACTTACCTATACAGAATGTGGAAAAAATCTTTCCTAGAATATCCTCTGTCGTTATCTCGCCCGTCAACTCATTCAGGCACGACAGACTCTCATAAAGGTCGAGGAGCGCCATTTCATGGGGTGTGCCGCTCCTCAGTGCAGTCTCCGCGGACAACAGGGCCGCAATCGCTTTGAGGATGGTCTCGTTCTGTCGCGATGAGGTCAAAATCGTTCCTGCAATACCCTCCGCCCGCTCGCTCCCCAGTGCGACTTCAATGTTCTGCCGAAGACGATCAAGCCCCTCGCCTGTTCTCGCGCTAATCCAGACAGGCTTCAACTTCTCAATCGCGGGATCGCGGCTCGCCGCGATATCCAGTTTGTTCGCGACAACAAGATGCTGAAGCGTTCTGATCCTTTCGTAAATGACAAGATCGTCATCAAAGAGATCGGAAGATCCATCAACCACGAGGACGACAAGGTCTGCCTCGCTGACTGTTTCGAGAGTCCGGCTAACGCCGATCTGCTCAACACGGTCGGTTGTTTCGCGGACTCCCGCCGTGTCATAGAACTGGACAGGAATGCCGTTGATGTCGGCAATCTCGGACAGGACGTCTCGCGTGGTCCCGGGAATCTCTGTTACGATCGCTCGCTCCATAGCCAGGAGACGGTTAAACAGACTGGACTTTCCTACATTGGGGCGGCCCACAATTACGATTCGCGCCCCCGTGCTCAGCAGACGGCCGTAGGAATACGACTGCTGGAGCCGTTCCAGTGCGGCTCTCACTCCACCTGCCTCGTCCGCGATCTTCTGCGCGTCGGGTAATTCAACATCATCCTCGGCGAAGTCGATTCCGGCCTCCAGGTGGGCGATCAAGCCGATCAGGCTCTCCTTCGGCGCGGCGATGCGCTTTGACAGTTCTCCGTCGAGCTGACGAAGGGCGATTCGCGCCTGACCGTCGGTCTGCGCTTCGATAAACTGCCGAACTGCCTCAGCCTGAATCAAATCCATCTTGCCGTGAGCAACGGCGCGAAGCGTGAATTCTCCGGGCGCCGCAATTCTCGCGCCGGCGGCTTGAATCATCGTGATGATTGCGTTGAGAATGATCGGATTCCCGTGCGCGCTGATCTCAACGACGTCTTCACCCGTGTATGAATGAGGATGGTGATACGCGACGACAACCACTTCATCAACAGTGTCGCCGTCCAAAGTCTGCCATCGGCCATTGGTAGCGCAGCGATGATTTAATGGGGGGTGCGCTGTCAGGAATTGACCACAAATGCGCAGGGCGGCCGCGCCGGACACTCGTACGACACCAATGCCACTTCGGCCCATCGGCGTGGACATCGCGACGATCGTGTCGTCGGAGGAGACTATCTTATGCAGCCCCTCACGCACACATTAAGCCGGAGACGGCTGGCCGCGCGCCGGTCGCACGTCATCGTCGGCCCAGAACTTCTTTATGAACCACTGTTGTC
>DASTBJ010000532.1:0-7205 GCA_035712125.1 Terriglobia bacterium | reverse complement strand
ATCGGTGGAAAGGGATTTATCGTCACTAACCCGAACTGTACGTCGATCGGCCTCGTGTTTCCCCTGGCGGCGCTGCACCGTAAGTTTGGATTGGAGTCCGTCAGTGTCGTCACCATGCAGGCACTCTCGGGCGCGGGATATCCGGGCGAGTCCGCGCTGGATATTCTTGACAACGTCCTGCCGGCAATCGCCAATGGCGGAGAGGATCAGAAGGTAGAGACGGAACCGCTAAAGCTGCTCGGGCAGTGGAAGAATAATGCTTTCGTGGACGCGACGATTCGTGTGAGCGCTCAAACGCACCGCGTGAATGTGCGTGACGGACATCTTGAGGCAGTATCGGTAAAACTCAGTCAGAAGGCTTCCCGCGAAGAGGTTGAGGCTGCAATTCGCGATTTTCGATCGCCGATTGATGAACTGCAACTGCCGAGCGCACCACGACCGGCCATCCTGGTGGAACGCGACATTCAGCGACCGCAGCCGCGGCTCGATCGCGATCGTGGTAACGGTATGGCGGTTGTCGTCGGGCCAGTCCAGCCCTGCGCGGTCCTCGACTACAAGTTTCGCCTCTGCAGTCACAACACCATTCGCGGTGCGGCGGGCGCGGCAATCCTGAACGCCGAACTACTCTTAAAGAAGGGCATGCTCGGATGAAAACGTTCACCCAGATCCCTCCGGGGACCCAGATCCTGATCGGTCGCGCAGCCAGAAGACGGCGCGCGATCGAGCAGGCGATCTGCTCTGTCTTCGAGGGCTGGTCGTACGAGGAGATCGTCCCGCCGATCTTCGACTACTACGACGTTTTCATCAAAGGAATGGGAACCGGACTGGAGGAGCGGATCTACCGCTTCATTGACCGCGACGGCAACATTCTGGCCCTTCGGCCCGAATTTACATCGCTGGTCGCCAAGACTGTTGTCACCCGTCTGAACAGGGCTCCGCGACCTCTTCGCCTCTATTACTCCGGTGAGGTTTTGCGTTTCGAGAAACCCAAAGGAGGCCGCCAGCGAGAGTTTGCCCAGATCGGTATCGAGCATTTCGGCAGCAAGGGCCAATCTTCGGATATCGAGATTCTTCTTATCGCTGTCGAAGCATTTGAGCGCCTGGGCATCGCTGACTTTCAAATCAATCTCGGCAGTGTCGATTTCTTCGGCGGCATTATGGACCGCATCAGCCTGCCGGAAAATCAGATGGCGGAGCTCAAGCAGGTGCTAAGCCTGAAGGATCGTTCCGGTCTTGAATTATTGCTGGAACGTCTGTCGCTGGAGGCGCGCCGGAAAGACATTCTGCGGGCCATACCGCATCTGACCGGCGGTCGCAACGTCATCAGGGAAGCCCGTGGGTTGATTCGCAACGAGCGTTCGATCCAGGCATTGGATCATTTGGAAGAGATCTACACGACCTTCGAGAGGCTGGACTTATCGCGGCATCTCACCATTGACCTGGGTGAAATCCAGGGTTTCGATTACTACACTGGAATTCTCTTCCGCGCTTATGTGCCGCAACTGGGGTTCGAAGTGGCCACCGGCGGACGCTACGACGGGTTGCCCGCAACGTTTGGCGAGGACTTACCCGCTGTAGGGTTTTCATTCAGCCTCGACAGGCTCGAACAAATCGCGACGCCGAAGCTTTCGGTGGCTGATCCGGCCTCCACAGATATCAATGGCGACGCCTTCGCTCGGGCTTTACAGCTACGCCGTGACGGAAAGGCGGTGAAGCTGTGCTTGTAATCGCACTGGCCAAGGGACGGCTGTTGGACAAGTCGCTCGACCTCCTGGCAGCGGCAGGCATCCATTTCTCCGAGGATGTCGCAACGTCGAGAAAGCTGATATTCGATGCGGTAGATGGCCAGCATCGCGTCGTGCTCGTCAAACCCGCAGATGTGGCCACATATGTGGAGTATGGCGCAGCGGACGCTGGCATTGCGGGACTCGATGCCGTCATGGAATCCCGCGCCGATCTCGTCCAGCCGCTGGCGTTGAATTTCGGGCGTTGCAAACTCGCGGTGGCAGCGCCGGCCGGTGTCGCGCTCAGTGCATCGGAAAACCCGACTATCCGAGTCGCCACGAAGTACCCCCACATCACGATGGAGTACTTCAATGTTCGCGGCATTCCGGTTGAGTTGATCTACCTCTCGGGCTCCATCGAACTCGCGCCGCTGCTGGGTCTGGCGGATCGAATCGTGGATCTTGTGGAATCGGGCCGCACATTGAAAGAGAACGGCCTGGAAATTATCGAAGTGATCCTGGAAAGCTCGGCGCGACTCGTGGTGAACCGCGCGTCCTATCAGACGAAACGCGCCGAAATTCTTAAGTTTGTTCAAACTGTGAATGAAGTAACCCAATGCGCATCGTCGATGTAAGAAACGGGTTTGACTCCGCGGAGATCGAAAAGCTGGTGACTGCGGAAGAGATGCAGGGGAGCGTAGATGCCTCGGTCACCGAAATTGTCGCCGACGTCCGTCTCCGGGGGGATGCCGCTCTTTGTGATTACACGCAGCGCTTCGACAGCTTTAAGCTGGAGCCAGACTCCATACGCCTGACTCCTGAAGAAATCGGTCTCCACACATCTTCGGCTGCGACTGGGATGCTGAACGTTCTGCGCGCGGCGATCAAGAATGTTCGAGAATTCCACCTGCAGCAGAAGGATGAGTCCTGGGAATTCTATGCAGGAGACGGAGTGCGCCTGGGCATACGAAACACCCCTGTTGAAAGTGTCGGACTGTACATTCCAGGCGGCAAGGCTTCTTATCCTTCCTCCGTTCTGATGAACGCCATTCCCGCACAGGTCGCCGGAGTCGAACGGATTGCGGTTGTGACGCCGCCGAGAGCGCTGGAGGGGAATCCTCTCGTTGCCGCCGCCCTCGATTTGCTGGGTATTTCCGAGGTTTACCGTGTCGGCGGCGCACAGGCAATCGCTGCTCTGGCATTTGGGACCGAAAGCATCCGACGTGTCGACAAGATCGTCGGACCCGGCAATGCTTATGTCCAGGCGGCCAAAAGAATGGTTTACGGCACGGTGGACATCGATATGACGGCCGGCCCCAGCGAAGTGGCCATCATTGCCGACGAAAGTTGCGATCCGGCATGGATTGCCGCGGATCTGCTCGCACAGGCGGAACATGATGAGATGGCAGGCGTCTGGCTCGTGTGCTGGTCCGAGAGCCTGGCCGCCGCGGTCTTTGACGAAGTCCAGGTGCAGCTCAAATCGCTGGAGCGAAGCGAAATTGCGCGTAAGGCGGTAGACACTCGCGGAATCGTCTTTCTGGTTTCTGACGAAGACGCTGCGGTTGCTCTGGCCAACATGATCGCCGCAGAACATGTTGAGGTTCTTATGGCGGAACCCGACCACGTCGCCGGGGGAATAACCAATGCCGGCGCTCTGTTCATTGGCCGCTATGCGCCGACCGTCGTTGGGGATTACTTCGCGGGACCCAGCCATGTTTTGCCGACGGGGCGCACGGCGAGATTCTTCTCACCGTTGGGCGTTCCGGATTTTATGAAGCGCACGAGCGTGATCCGCTACTCGGGTCGCGCCGTCGAACGTTTTGGACAGATGATTGAAGATTTTGCAGACGCAGAGGGGCTGACAGGACATGCAAGGTCGATCGCCATCCGACGCAATCAAGCCTGAGGTAAGGCGTCTCTCAGCCTACACGCTGAAACACGTCAAGGCCGACGTCAAACTGGATCAGAACGAGAATCCCTATGAGCTTCCACAGGAACTCAAGCAAGAAGTCATGCGACGTGTGCTCGCACGGCCGTGGGGACGATATCCGGAGTTCGTCCCGCATTCGACTATCCACGCAATCGCCAAATTTACAGGCTGGACAGAAGACGGGATTCTGATCGGTAACGGTTCGAATGAACTGATCATGGCGGGCTTGTCGGTGATTCTCGGAAGTAACCGGAAAGCCGTAATCCCGCAACCGACGTTCACGCTTTACAAGTTGCTTTCATCCGTATTTGAAGCCAACACGGTAACCGTTCCACTAAACCCTTCGGATTTCACCTTCAACGGCGACGCGCTGGAAGTGGAAGCCCAGGACGCCGCGGTCACCGTAATCTGTTCACCGAATAACCCCACAGGCGCTCTGCTTCCAGCGGCCCAGCTGGAGCGAATTCTCAGAGCAACGCGTGGACTTGTGTTTCTCGATGAGGCTTATCACGAGTTCAGCGGTCAGACGGCGTTGGACCTGTTGCCGGCTCATCCCAACCTGATTGTGCTGCGCACTTTCTCCAAAGCAATGTCGATGGCCGGGCTTCGATTTGGTTACCTGATGGCCCATCCGGAAATCGCAAAGGAGATTCACAAGGCTAAACTGCCTTACAACGTCAACGTATTCACGCTTGCAGCGGCCGAACTCGTCCTCGAGCGCCCTGCCATAATGGGAGAGGCAATCCAGACGCTTATAGCGGAACGTCAGCGCGTACTGGCCGAAGCGCGAAAACGTCCCGGTGTCGAAGCGTTCGATTCGTGCGCCAACTTCTTCCTCATTCGGACGGCAAAGAATGCGCGTGAGATCTTCGACGCGCTTTACGCCCAGGGCGTGCTGGTTCGCGACGTAAGTTCGTATCCGATGCTTGAGCGTGTCCTGCGCGTGAGTGTCGGTAAACCGGAGGAGAACAATCGCTTCCTCCATGCTCTCGATCGCGCTTTGGAGATGCCATGAGCAAACCGAGATCCGTGTCGAAATCCCGCAAGACCAAAGAGACCGATATTCAGGTAAAGCTGAACCTGGACGGCTCCGGTCAGTATGACATCCATACAGGGATTCCGTTTTTTGACCATATGCTGGCGCAACTGGCGCGCCACGGTCAGATGGACCTGACAATCGCTGCAAAAGGCGATCTGGAAATCGACGGGCATCACACGGTGGAGGACGTCGGCTGGGTGATGGGGCAGGCGCTGTACGAAGCTCTGGGAGATCGACGGGGAATCACACGGTTTGGCCATGCCTACGTCCCACTGGACGAAGCGCTCACGCGAGTCGTCGTCGATCTGTCAGGCCGCCCGTATCTGGTGTACATGGCCGAGTTTAAAGTGCCTCGGATCGGAGAATTGCAGACGGAGCTGGTCGAAGAATTTTTGAAAGCCCTTGTGCAGGAGGGGAAGTTCAACCTGCATGTGGAGAACCTGTACGGCAGGAACCAGCATCACATTGCCGAAACGATTTTTAAGGCGACGGCAAGAGCGATGCGGATGGCAACACGCGTGGACGCGGATTCGAGCGAGATCCCGTCGACGAAAGGTGTCCTGTAATCTGATAAACCCATGATTACTGTAGTCGATTACAAACTGAACAACCTGCGCAGCATTGAGAACACGCTGCGGCGTCTCGGTCACGACGTTCAGGTGACGTCGGATCCAACAGCCGTGCAGAAAGCCGAAAAGCTGATCCTGCCCGGAGTCGGTGCCTTCCGCGACGCCATGGGCAATCTGAAGTCTCTCGGCCTCGCCGAAACTTTCGTTTCGCGGGTGCGCGCCGGTGTACCGACGCTCGGTATCTGCCTCGGAATGCATCTTATCTTTTCCGAAAGCGAAGAGTTCGGATTACACCGCGGGCTGGATGTGATCCCGGGCCGGGTTCGAAGGATTCCCGAAGGCGTCATTGTTCCGCACATGGGCTGGAACAGTCTGAATATGAAGAAACAGGACCCCCTTCTGACAGGTATCGAACCCGGAAGCTTCGTCTACTTCGTGCATTCCTTTTATGTGGAACCGGCCGCATCGGACGTGACGCTCGCGACGACCGATCACGGCATCGATTTTGCCGCCATCGTGCATCGAGACAACGTCTGGGCGACCCAGTTTCATCCGGAAAAGAGCCAGAAAGTCGGCGAACGCTTGCTGGATAACTTCGGACGCCTATGAACATTTATCCCGCAGTCGACATACTCAACGGACAAGCTGTCCGCCTGCGCCAGGGACGAAAGGAAGACCTGACAATCTATGGGCAGCCGCTCGAAATGGCACGGCGCTGGGCACAAGCCGGAGCAGAGTGGCTGCACGTCGTCGACCTTGATGGCGCTTTCGAAGGAAGTCCGAAGAATCATGCCTCCATTGCCGCGATCGCAGCTGCGCTGCCCGCTCTTCAGCTTCAGGTCGGCGGTGGCATGCGGAGCATGGCCACGCTCGACCGAATTTTCGACTCGGGAGTCCGCCGGGCCGTACTCGGAACGAGCGCAGTGACCGATGCCTTCTTTGTCCGCGAGGCCTTAAAGCGATGGGGTGATCGCATCGCGATCGGTATCGACGCGCGTGATGGTATCGCAAAGGTTTCGGGTTGGACGGAGGATTCAAGGATCGGCGCAATCGATCTGGCTCGACGCCTGGAGAATGACGGTGCAAAGCGCGTCATCTATACCGATATTTCACGTGACGGAGTACTCGTGGGTCCAAATATTCCAGCGCTAACCCAGATGATCGAAGATACGAGTCTGGAAGTTATTGCATCCGGTGGCGTCTCCAGCATTGACGATGTACGTGCGTTGTCGGAAATGAAAGAGCCCCGACTGGACGGTGTCATCATCGGGAAAGCTCTATACGAGAAACGCTTCACACTCGAGGAAGCTTTGGAAGCAGGCGCTTATGTTGGCTAAACGCATCATCCCCTGCCTGGATGTCAAAGACGGCCGCGTGGTGAAGGGAATTAACTTCCTCGGGCTTCGCGATGCGGGTGATCCCATTGAGTGCGGCTTGCGCTACTCGGAGGAAGGCGCGGACGAACTGGTGTTCCTCGACATCACCGCATCTTCGGATCGCCGCAATATCGTTGCGGACATGGTGCAGCGTGTGGCTGACGCGATCAATATTCCTTTTACGGTCGGCGGAGGTTTGCGCACTGTCGATGACATCCAGTCGATCCTCAGGGCCGGCGCCGACAAGATTTCGCTGAATACGCAGGCCGTGGAAACTCCGGACCTCGTGCGCGACTCCGCCGAGCGTTTTGGCAGCCAGTGCATTGTTGTGGCAATCGATGCCCGGCGCGAGGGCAGCCGCGCGAAGGTCTACACCCATGGAGGCCGTAATCGGACCGAACTCGATACCGTCGAGTGGGCTCAGCGCGTGGCTGAGCTCGGTGCGGGAGAAATTCTTCTCACGAGCATGGATGCCGATGGCACAAAGCAGGGCTACGACCTCGAACTGACGCGGCAGGTTGCCTCCGCAGTTCGCATCCCCGTGATTGCATCAGGTGGCGCCGGCAA
>DASTBJ010000531.1:0-26172 GCA_035712125.1 Terriglobia bacterium | reverse complement strand
CTGCCAGTGAGCATGTCGACCTCGCCATCGTCGAGAACGGTGGTGGCATTCAGTAACAACCGGAGCCTGGCGACCCTCGTCTCATAGTTTTCGCCGGAGTTCCACTCTTCCACCAGGGCGCACAACACGAGAGCGCTTCCTTCGTAGACCGTGTCGCCTCCGATCAAAATGTCATCGCCGCTGGCGCCGACCAGGCGATCCTTGCCGCGGCCACCGATAAGGATGCTGCGGCCGCTGCCGCCGTTCAAAAAGTCATCGCCATCGCCGCCCATCAGAATGCTGGCGCCGGCGCCGCTCTTGAGTCGATCATTGCCGGCATCGCCGAATAGCCACGCCTCCAGAACGATTGAGCCGGCAACCTGGATGTCATCATCGCCGGCCTGGCCGTAGACGATGATGTGACCGGTAGGCCGGAAGACGCCCTGAGAAACGCCGTTGATGTGAACAACAATGTCGCCGCTGTTGCCGCCCGGACTGAAGTGAATGGTGTCGTCGGCCGCTGTGCCGCCAACCACGAGAGCGGTCTTATTGGGATCGCATGGATCCACTTGAAGCGCAGCAGCCGTAACCGTGACGGTCTTCGTCACCGCGGTAAGACCGCCGTCATCGTCGCGGATGCTCAGCGTGACTGTATAGACGCCATAGGCCGTGTAAACATGGGCGGCAGTCAACGCGCCAGGATCGGCGGTGGAATGGAAGTCAATGAAGGTGCCGTCGCCGAAATCCCAGCGAACCTGGTGAGTGTCCTGCGTCCCAACATCAGTGAACGAACTCGAGAAGTCCAGAACCTGACCGGCTACGCCAGTGGACGGACCGCTGATGGACGCGACAACAGGAGAAACGTTGTTGACGGTGAGGTTCACGCTTTGCGAGTTGGAGCCCAAATGATTGTCCGTCACCGTCAGACCGATGGTGTAAACGTCAGAGAGAGTGCCCGTCGGATTGTCATCCAGATACTGGTGTGTGGCGCTGAAGGTGAACACGCCCGCCGCCAGTGTCAACGTGGTGCTGCCCTCACCGGGACCCCAGTTGATGACAACGGTGTGAGTATCCAGCGCATCCACGTCGCTCAACGTGCCGCTCAGGGTCGCCGTACCGTTTTCGTTGATCGGCGATGAGACGGTCAATGCCGTCAAAACCGGGCTGAAGTTTCTAGTGAGGAAATACTCGCCCCTGGTGCCGCCCTCGCCGCTAACGCGCACTTTGTAGGTTGCGCCCGGTGTAAGTCCAGAGACCGCGATGAATTCGTTGCGTCCATCGGGCCCGGCTACACCGCTGGCGATCAGCGTCGTACCGGTGGTGTCGTAGAGTTCGATCTTCGGGTTTAACGTGTTGATGATGTTTCCGGGACCGTCACCCGGTGTGCTTGTCTCCAGACGCAGAGCGTTCCCGCTGAGTGGCACGGTAAGGAAGAACCAGTCGTCGGAGCCGGTGACAACGAGAGCGAGGCCTGTCACATCCGCTGTCCCTGTTGCGCCGATGCCGGTCATGCCAACCAGAGTGCTTGCCCCCGTCGTTGGATTAATGCGGAAAATTTTGAACTCGTCTGGTCCCGTGCCTCCTGCGTAGAGCAACCCGTCAGGTCCAAATTCCAGACTGCCCGCCCGGAATCCGGTTGATCCGATCAAGGTACCGGCTCCCGTAGTCAGGTTGATTCGTACGAGACTTCCTGTTGGACCGCCTGTTATGCCGTACATGATTCCGGCTGTGTTGTTGTAAGCCAGACCCGCGATGGGGCCGAAACCGGTCGAGCCGATCGTCGTGGACGTCCCTGTGAACGGGTTAAGTGTCCGAAGAGTGGAAGGTCCTCCTGGGCCCGGGATCGCTGTCGCGTACAGCGTGGAACCAACCCATTCCATCCCATTGAACGAAGCGCCGTTGCTGATCGTAGGGCCAATTCCGGCGCCGGTGTTGATATTGAACTCCTGTCCGAAGAAAAAACCGTCGGGTGCCTGGGCGAAGGCGCGGCCGGTGAGGTTGTCGAACTCAATCTCCGTCGCCGGGATAGGAAGGTTGCCTATGAGTGTTCCAGCGGCCGTGTTCAGGTTGATCGTGAATAACTGACCCGCGCGGGTCGATCCATAGAGCGTCGTGCCGCCGCCCGTATGGCCCAGCACACCGTGGTTGCTGTTCAGGCTTTGGGCGGTGGCAGCGGTGTTGTTGTCTTCTGTGTCGAACTCGGCGTTCTTCGTCAGCACCCAGATGTACGGCACGCTCGTGCTTCCATTCCCTCCAGTGACCCGAGCATAGTAAGTGCCTCCTGCCGCAATCTGGAAGTCACTGATGATGCGACTCAGGTTGGTGGCGCCGCCGACACCTGTTGCAAGAACGGCATCGCTGGCGTCGCGGAGTTCCACGCTAAAGTTGGCTGCCGCATCGCCGCTGACGCCCAGCGTGATCGTGTCGCCGGCATTGACAGAGAAAGCGTAGTAATCCGGTGTGGGAGCCAGACGCGTGAGCAGCGTGCTTCTGCCGGTGCCGACGAAAGCGTTCGGACCGTTGTTCAAGGCCAGGAGCAGTCGATTCGAGCCTTGCGTACCCGCGGCCTTGACGCCGACAGTGGCGCTGCCGCCGTTATTGCCTGCTGCGGCACCGGAGGTCAGGTCCAGGTAATTGAACTGAATCCGGCCGTCTGCGTACAACTGAACCTGGAACGTAATGGTGTCGCCGGCGCCACCGCCGCTAAAGAATCGGACGTTATTCCACTGGATCGTTAAATGTTGATTGGCGCCCGAACCAATGGTCTGGAAAAACACGTTCGAGCCTGGCACTCCACCACCGGTGTGCAGATCGTCCCAGAACGGGGCGATCGTGGCCTGTGTGGGCGTGGTAGTCAGGTCGGTGTTGGCAGGAACAGGAAAACCGGTGCCGAAGGTCAGCAAACCGTTAGAGCTGACGAATACCAGGTTGTTGTTCACGCCGTAGAAGGGGAACGTGAAGCCGATGGGGACCGTCACGCTCAGATTGTCCTGGTTCGTGATTGGGGTGATGACAGTCCCGGTGGCGCTGATGTCCTCAAACGTGAACGGCACTGCTGTCGCGGCATAGTTCGAGACGTCGGTCTGGCCCATCATCGCCGCTCGCTGTGCACTGGCCTGAGGCGTGCTGACGGTAATGAGAGAGCTGTCCATGCTCTGTGGCGGGCTGACCGACTGCAGAACGAGTTGGACCTGGCCGAGTGCTCCGCTTGTGCCCCCGAACATGGTCTGCGTAATTCCGGTCGTCAGCGTCGTGATCGCTCCCCCGATTGAAATTGTGGACCCGATAGCGGCGTTGAGCGCGGCGATGGCGGCTGCGTTAAGCGGTATGGCCACGGTGGTGTTGTTGTCGGTCGCCGACACGGTCCGCGTGCCATAGATCGTTCCGGACCCGAGGTCGCTGTGGATCTGCATGCCTGTCACGTCGCCTACAGGACGAGTGGTGTCGAGTTCGGCTGGCGTCGCGGAGACGTCGTACAGAGTGTAAGTCTCCGCCGGATCGGGGCTGGTGTAGCCGAATGTCGAATTAAACAATCGTAGTTCTGCACTGGCGATAGTCGGTGTCGCTGCAGGAAGAGTAAACGTGAAGTAATTCCTGTACTCCGTGGTGACAAAGACCGTTGAGAATCCGACAAGGTAATTGTTGTTGGGCGCAGTATGCGTGCCATTCGCCTGGATCCAACCCGAGTCGGCCGCATTGATCGCGGAGTCCACGACGTTCGACAGTGCGTTGTTTGTATTTCCGGGGATACGGCCTTCCAGTTCGAATGCCGAGTTGAGGATCACCTGCAGGGTGTAACCGCCGAGGGATCCGGCAGCGCCCGTCACGTCGAAGGTGTAGAGGCCGCCGAGAGTAGCGGGTTGTGTCTGAATAGCTGCGATCTGACCGGGGCCCGGCGCGAGTGCAAATGCCAGCGAGACGTTGTTCGGATCGAAGAGTTCTATCCGCGGGGTCAACGCGGGAGCGGTTGGCGTGAGGATGACCGAGATCGTTTGACCGGGATCGATGTTGAGGGTGAATTTGTCCGAATCACCCGCAAAGTTGATGATCCCCGAAATTGTGGGGTCATAGATAAGCGATCCCAGAGGAAGTTTTCCGTCCAGGGACGGGTACGGCGCGGTGGTGATGTCCACTGCATAGGACGCCGAGAAGGCGGCGTTTGGGTTGCCGAAGGCGTCTGTGAAACCTCCGGCCATGATCGTCGCCGACAGCGATCCCTGTTCGGTGATGCCGGAGAGAGTGAAGCGCGCGGTTGTGTTGCCGGGTAAAACCGTGACCGAGGTTACGACAGCGCCGGTCATGCCGCCGATCACCAGATCCCACGTCTGGACGGACACCGGATTCACAGCCTCACTAAAGTTCACGTCGTAGATGAACGGCGCGGGAAGCGTGAACGCGCCGTTTATCGGCGGTACAGTCGAGGTCACCAGAAGCGGAACAGCATCGTAACGGAAGTTGCCCGAGAAAGCGCCCAGTCCATCGCCATCGGGATCTCGAAGGATGACTCCGGCGGCCATGGTCATCGTGTGCACGCCCTGCGAGAGGAACGGTGCGGTAAGGAAGCGGAATGTCACCTGAGTCGCCGAGTTGATGACGAACGAATTAGCAGCGATGCCATCCACCCTGAAGTCATCCGCATTGACGGTCGCTGCCTGGATCGGATCGCTGAAGTTGACCACATAGTCGAGGGGGACACTCGGCGAAACAACAACCGAGCCGACGGCGGGTGAAGTGCTCCTGACTGCCAGGCCCAGGTCAATCGCATCGTAATAGACGTTGGGATCCTTACGCCCTCCGCCGCCGGGCAGGTCGTCTCGGTTGTCGGACCACGTCACGTGGAAAAAGCCTGGAGTGGCGGCGGCGGTATTGTAATCGCCCATGTAGACCGAGTTGACTGGAGCGTCACGTCCGAACTCGGGCAGAGAAGCGGTGTCGCTGATGGCGAAGCTGGGTGTAAACGTCAGCGTGGAGCCGGAGATGTTTGCGATGCGGCCGTAATACTTGAAGAGATTATTCCCGGGATCTTCCTGCCGGCTGGAATAGAAGATGCCGAGCTTGTCTCCGGTCGTTGAGACAGCGAGCGTCGGCTGCCACTGATCGGTAGTGGTGGAATCATCGTTGACCTTCAATGGCGCGCTCCATGTCGCGCCTCCGTCTGTTGATTGCACGACAAAGACATCCGCCCTGTCGGTTCCGGCAACGTCGTTGTTGTACGTGACATAGATGTTGCCGTTCACAGGATTCACGGCCGCGTGCGGGAACTCGTTGCTGCGGAAACTTGAGGGCGTCGCAGTTCCTTGTCGGATGCCGGTAAGCAGGAGATCGCCATTGAAACCGAGCAGGCCACTGGCGACGGTTACCGGGGCGCCGAAGGTCAAACCGAAGTCGGTGGACTTGCGCATCTGGATCGTTGAACCCGCCCACCAGAAGACGTAAACGGAGTGATCGGTCCCGACGGTCACAAAGGCGCCCTGGCTGCCGGCTACCATGAGCGTGCCGCCGGTGGGTCCAAATGTCGCGCCGTGGTCGGTCGAGCGGAAGAAGTAAATGCCTGGTACTGTGCCGCCGAAGCGCCGCGAGACCAGATACACGTTGCCGTTGCCGGGGCCGGCGAAGTTATCGACCGCATGCCATTGCTTGTCCTCACCGCTGCCGCCGGGTGTGGCGTTGACAGGAAGCATCCAGGTCGCGCCGCCATCATCGGAACGGAACATCTGAATTGTGCTGGTGCCGAGAGTGGAAAAGTAGATCCGACCCGTCGTCTCGTTGCGAGCGAGCACGGGATCACCTCGGTCGCCACCGGGGTTGGCCGGAAGCGTGCCGCCATCGATGAAGGTCACACCACCATCGGTCGAACGGGCCCACCCCGTGCCCCGATTGGGTCCTGCTGCCGCGGAACCCGAATCGTTGAAGCCCACAACGACCGTGCTGCCGAACGCAATAACCGTGGTCTCGCTTTGAGTGAAGGCGGATATGCCGGTTGCCCCGGCGTTGTTGTTGGTCAGAGCATCGGCTGGTACTGGAACGTCATCGAGGACCAGAGGTTCGTCCATCTCCAGACTGAACAACGCCCCGGCAATCTCCAAATCGAGAGCGGTGTCGGTGGACTCCGTGCCCAGCAACATGTCGTCGCCGGAAGGACCATGAAGCTCTGAGAAGGCTTCGAGGTTGATGAAGTCAGCACGCGGCTCCTTCTCAACCTGGATTCCGGCCGCGTCACCGCTATCGGCGGCAGGCCCTTCGATCTCGGCCCACAGCAGGACAACTTCGGGCTCCGATAGCGGATCGGGCTCATCGAGTAAGCCCGCGAGGGCAGCGGGATCCGCCGAGAGAAGCATGCGGGTCTCGAGAGATTCCATTCTGAAGCGCTGGTGCCTTGACGCTTTCGAGTACGAGCGAGTTGGCTTGCGAGTTAAAGTGCCGGCGATGTTTCGGATCAGCGCAACGAGAGGTTTCATTTGGCCTCTTCTCTCGATCTGTCGATCGTTCTGGACTAATCTGGCTCAGCTTCGGAAAAGTTCAGACGACAGGTAGTCAGATGCGGAGCAGTTGAGGGAAGGCCGGCGACCGCGCCAACGTCATCGACTGCTCCACAGCGGACCAGATCTTCAAAAACGGATTACGAATGGCGCAGACCGTAGCAAGCAGAATGACGTTCCGTCAAGAAATATTGCCCTCTATATGCGCGCACGCAGAACACTTCGGCACCGGAGGCAGAAGAGTTCGCACCTCACTTGGGAATGTCTTATGCTGGGCCATGGCAATCAAACTGAACCACACGATCGTTCACTCCAGGGACAAACGCGTGTCGGCGGAATTCTTTGCGAGCCTTTTCAATCGCCCGGCTCCGGTGGCGTTCGGCCCGTTCCTTGACGTTGAAGTAGACAACGAAGTGACGCTGGCATTTCTCGACGCCGACGGCATGGAAGTGCAGATGCAGCACTATGCCCTTCTGGTGAGCGAACAGGAATTCGATCAGATCTTCAACCGGGTGAAGGAGCGGGGTATGACGTATTGGGCGGACCCGCGCATGGAGCAGAAAGGCATGATCAACCGCCACGACGGTGGGCGCGGCGTTTACTTCCAGGATCCGAGCGGGCATCTGCTGGAAATCATTACCCGGCCTTACGGCAGCGGCGGCTAGCGCCTCCAGGATTTAACGACGATCTTTGGCAGCCTCTGCGGCGGCCTTCTCCTGCGCGCGGGCTCCACTCAGCATGTGGGTCATCGCGTAGTTCCCCTCATGACAGGCATATTCGAAAATCTGGTCGCCGGGTTCTTTAGTGAAGGGAAAGGTGACTTTCCAGGGTTGCGTGTAAACGTTGGGGTCTTCGATGGTGACTTCGTACTGAATCATGTCGGCAGCCGTACGCGTGAAGCGTTCGATCACCCGCGCGGCATCGCTCTGTGCGATGCCTTTGATTCGGCCTCCCGCCAGATTCGTGGAGATCCATCCTTTGCCGTTAAAGTTCTTCGTTTCCACGACGAGCGTATTGTTCTCCCAGTGACCGCGAGACTCTCCATTCCAGGATCGGATGTTCGAAAACGGGCGTCCATCGAGTGGGATGATCCGGGTGTCATGAATCATCTCGGAGACGATCGCGACGACTCCGGCGGCCTGGAGGATCTCATACACATTGCCGTACAAACCCGGGAACATTCCACCGGGCATGCCGCGCGTGATGCAACGGTCCCATGGACTCATGTACTGGAAATCCTCGGTGTCATGCGCAAGGTTGTAATCTCGCTTTGCCTCTGCCGCCGCCGTAACGGGCACCCGTCCATCCTCCGGCACCACCACCAGGGACGTCTGCCGCGAAGCGCGGCTGGCGCGCTCGGTCCAATGGCTGGGCGGGCCCGTCGTGACGATTGCACCGGGTGAGGTTGCCTGGCTATCCGCCGCGAGTTGCCTTGCGAGCCGCTTTTCACTCTCCGCGAGCTCTTCCTCGGTAAGAAAAAGCCTGTTGCCAAATTGCGCGGGCCGCTCCAGGGGCGTGGTCGTTGTGCTGGTCCAGATCCCCTGAAGGTCCGGGTCCCCGTGCGGGGTCTTCGGCGGGGTCCAGCTTTTTGCCTGGGTCGAAGACGAAGGGTTCGTCGGTGTCTGACCGAAAGCCCGGGGGAACGACGCAAACGTCAACGCCGCCAGAACGGCCGCCAGAACGATGGTAAGCGAGCGAACTCTGTAGACCACAGGTCCTCCTATCCCTCAACGTCGCCGAATTACCCGGGATTGTATCGTGGCTTTTGCCAAACACCGACAATTTGAAAATCATCGAATCGCGAGGGGATTAACGTGCTGTGAAATCGCGTACGACGGCGAGTTTTCGTCGTCGCTCGGCGAAGTCACCGTCGCGGAGGGGAGGTGTCGCTCCTGCGCGTGGCCTTCTCCTCACCGGCATTCCCGCGAACGATGATGCCAGTAACCCTGCCCTGAGCATCTTTGACAAACTCAAAGCCGGTCGGTGTCGCGGTGGACATGAACTTCGTCTCCGACTGAACGTAGAGCGGAAGTCTGGGCTCGTTGAGTCCCTGCACAAACAGCAGGTCACCCACCGCATTGATCGAGAATTCGCGCCCGGGTGCGAATTCATACACTCCAGCGTAACTTGACGCGACCTCGGGTTTTATTCGAACGCCGGAGTCGCCTGACAGATGCGGCTGGTCGCGCTCGTTTTCACAGATGTCTTCCAACAGATCAGTATCCGGCGCCAGCAGCCGCTCTGTTTTGAAGGTAAAGGGCCTTGTAAACACTCTCGGATCATCGATGGTCATCTCGAAGTCCATGTGGCCGAAATCGCGCCGCCGGAGACGTTCCGTAATGCGAAGGGTTTCGGTCTGAGGATGTCCGGCGCTGTCAAGCCAACCACTGTCATTGAAGCCTGCAGTCGTAATCACGAAGGTATCGCCTTCCCATCGTCCAATCGAGTATCCAAGCCATGTCGGATCGGGATTCGTTGGAAGACTTCGCCCGTCGGTGAAAACGGTGCGATGCGGGCTGTTGGGTGATTCATATAGGATCAACGTCAACAACGGCGTCTGAACGATCCGGGCCAGATTGAAGAAATTGTGAAACGGCACGCTGACGGGCAGGCACCGCGCGAGCGGACTATCTTTGCGAGAATCCCGCACGCGCCGCAGAAACAATTCTTCCGCCCAGGGGTGGATGTCTTCCGGTTTGAGATCCTGCGCAATATTGAAACGATATAGAGGACCGGCGCCCCTCCAGACACCCGTAAGGTCCGGCTTGCCATCCGCAGTTCGCGGCGGGGGTGCGGTGAGATTGGGCTTGCCGTCGGGCAGGCGCGGCGTTCCCGGTGCCGGGTAATTGAGCCATTGCGCAGGCGCACCTACTGGCAGAAGCAAAATCGCCAGGAGGACTGTGCCGGTTAAGCGACCAGATGTCATAGGACCTCCAGTGTTCATGGAGGCGATCATGAAACGAACGCGAAGTCAACGCTTTCGCTTGTCTCGTGTCGCATGTCTCGATTTCCGTCTCTCGGCTGCCATCCTTCCGGACTTCTTCTCTGTCTATCCCACTGAACCTGGCGCCGCCATTAACGGCGCCTCAGTAATCAACCCACATCAGCGGCAGGGCGACCGCGAGGGGTGTTTTATGCTTTCCGGGTTCCTACTTTCAGCATTACTGGTTCAAACCGCTACAGCTCGGATTGATGGAGGAGTTGTCGCAGGTACGTTGCGTCAGCCTGATGGTAGCCCGGCGGCGGGGGTGCGCGTCGCCGCCATGACTGCAGAGGAGACGGCCGATGCCGGAAACGCTTCAACGCTGGTTGTGCTGGCACAGACGGATGCAGCCGGCCGTTATCGGCTTGAAGACGTTCCTCCCGGCCGCTACTACATCGTCGCCGGCCGCGTTAATGCACCGTCGTTTTATCCCGGCGGCCAGGATGTCAGAAGCGGAAAAGTCATAACGGTCGCCCCTGGAGCAACGAGTGATGGAATCGATTTTCAGGCCACAGCAGAAAGCTTGAGGCCCGCGCCTCCATCCCGGCGAGGCGGTCTTGCAAACTTGAATCAGTCGCTCCAGTTACTGAGGGACACCCTGAACCAGGCCAGGCCCCAAAGTCCGATGCCGGGTGTTCCGATCCGCATACGCGTTGTCCTTGATGAAGATTCGAAGAATGCAAATTTGCCTGCGAACCTGACGCTTGAGGTTCAACGCTCCGGCAGCGTCGTTGTGATGGCCATCCCGGCCGCAGCGGCTGCTGGAGATGGTCGTTCGACCGTGAATCTCCAGCCAGGCGAATCGAAGATCTCCGTAATCGGATTGCCGCGAGGCTATTCCGTAAGATCGATAACCTCTGGCAACACCGACCTCATGGCAGGACCAGTCGGTGTTTTTCAGGGCATGCCCGAGATCATCATCGTCGTTTCGACCGTTGCGCGCATATAAGGAATTGAGAGCAACTCCCGACAGTTCCCTTAGTTTGGCGCTGCAGTAGTGGCTGAAGGCGCGCCTGGGTGGTGTTGACGGGTGGGTGGCTTTTGGTGCACCTTCCCTTGACCGTTGCATCCGCGCGGCTCTCGAAGGTTATGCGTGACTCATTCGAAGGCGATTATCGGCGTGATATCGGATACTCACGGGCTATTGCGTCCGGAGGTGAAGAAGGTCTTCAAGGGTGTAGACCTGATTCTGCACGCCGGGGACATTGGAGCACCGGAGGTCCTTGAAGAACTGAAATCGTGGGCGCCAGTCGCTGCGGTTCGCGGCAACAACGACAAGGGTAAGTGGGCTGGAGGGATTCCCGAGACCGAGGTTGTTCAAGTCGGATCCATCTATCTTTATCTTCTGCACGATGTGAAGGAGTTGGATTTAAGTCCTGCCGCCGCGGGCTTCCAGGTTGTCATCAGCGGACATTCGCACAAACCATCGATCTACAGACGAGATGGAGTTCTATATGTAAATCCCGGTAGTGCGGGTCCAAGAAGATTTGCCCTGCCGGTCACTGTCGCCCGACTTACTGTTGAAGAATCAACCGTCGAAGGTAAATTGGTCTCGTTATCGTGAAGCACGAGAAGGAAAGGCGGCGGCCGCAGGAACGCGCCTTGACGGTTCGAAGCACGTTGTTTCATAGTTGCAATCGTCATAGCGGGAAGTTCGGGTTGAGCTTACCGCGATCCCAGACGCACGACGTCAGGGGCGCCATACGACGTCAATTTCCAGGCTCGCAGCGGGGCGAGGGCGATCGGGTGTTTCGCTTGTACACACTGCGTCAAACTATAACGATTCATTATTCCAGTGGGTTTTGAAGTCCGAGTGATCCGCCAGCAGGTCTTGGCCGAAAGCAGTAAATACCGCGAATGTTTTTCGCGCGCGCTTCCGTTCCATCATGTCGTGATTGATGATTTTCTGCAAAAGGATGAAGCGGAAGCGCTGCTTCGCGACTTTCCGGCCTTCGCGACTCAAAATGCTCTGGACGACCTGGGAAGGGTCGGCGGTAAAGCCGTCATTGAGAACATCGCGGACATCAGCCCGTTTTACGCCAGGTTCGCGCAATGGATCCAGTCTCCTGCGTTCACAGACGCCATTTCGGAGATTACAGGGATTTCCGCACTGCTCCCGGACAAGACAATGTTCGGAGGCGGCACCCACGAGAATCTGAACGGACAGGAACTGGACCCACATGTGGATTTCAACTTCGACGACAGGACCGGACTCCACCGGCGGCTGAATCTACTGATCTATCTGAATAAGGAGTGGGACGAAGCGTGGGGAGGATCCATCGAGCTGCATTCGGACCCGCGTCATCCGGATCGAAACGAAATTCAGTCGATTGTTCCGCTCTTCAATCGTGCTGTTATTTTCGAAACCAGCGAATACTCCTGGCATGGCTTTCCGGCCATACACCTTCCGCAAGACAAGCTGCACCTTTCACGGAAATCTTTCTCAATCTATCTTTATACGAAGGAGCGTCCCATCGAAGACGTTGTGGCGCCACATACCACTTTCTATGTCCAGCGGCCCCTGCCCGCCCATATCCAGGCCGGCTCCCCGCTGTCGGCAGAAGATTTCGAACTGATTCGGGGACTGATTTCAAAACGTGACAGCCTGATCGAGTTTTACCAACGGCTCCTGATCGAAAAAGAACAGCGTGTCCGCGACGTGATGAACTCCAAATCGTGGCGAATGCTTCGGTCCATTCGAACCTTCGGTCGATTTTTCGGTCTCAAATAGATGACCTGACGCTTTGGGATCACTTTCGAAGTGGAAGACCGTGGTCTCGGCGGAGTGGTATCCAGCGGGGGCGCAATTCTGGAGATTCTGGCCGCGCTGCATCGCGATGGGATCAACCCGGCAGTTGCGCTATGCGTCATCGACCGCGAAACAGGCGGGCGTGAGGCGTTAAGGGAAGCTGGCATCGAGTTGCGGTCACTATATACGATGGACCAGATCGAGAACGCCAAATGATCGGGTGTCAGCCCGGCACGTCCTCTCGGAGGTGACAATGTTCGGGAAAAGAGTGTTTACGGTCGCTGCACTTGCCCTGTTGGTCTCGCAGGGCCTGTCTACCACGCCTCAGAACGATACGGTCCGCTTGATACAGCGTCTCGAAGATGAAATGAACACTGCCTTCAACCGATACGACGCCACCACCCTGGAGCGCCTGTGGGGGGAAGAGCTCACATTCATTACGCTGAGCGGAGCCGTCGCCAGTAAGGCCGAGCGGTTGGCGGGACTGAAAACGCGTCCCGCAAACCCTCCCGTGAGCACGAATGAAAACGTTGCCGTGAATGTGTATGGCGATGTGGCGGTGGCGATCGTGTTGTCCAGGTGGACTGGAGTCACCGACGGCAAGCCGACCTCCTCGCGATACCGCGCCACTCATGTCTGGGCGAAGCGCAGCGGAGACTGGAAGCTCGTCGCGGCTCACGTCACCCAACTGAAGGACTAAAGCGGTGGGGATGACGCCCAGGCGGACAGCAGCGAAGACCATCGATGAGTACATTGAAGGGTTCCCGACTGATGTCCAGAAGGGTCTGTCGCTAGTCGGATAGAGCGACTCACCTGACGCGAGCCGCTGACCTGCACGCCGAAGTCGACTATCGCGTCGCGAATACGTAAGTTGTACCCCACGATGATCGCGAGCGCGACGACTGCGACGATGAGAACGCGCGCGAGAGGGTGGGACATCATCTGTCTCTGCTGTGGTACCCGTCTTCGCTGATCCGACATGGTTTCAGTCCAGGAACGCACCTAGTGTAAGTGCAAAGTCATCGAAATATCCTCGCATCTCCGCCGTAATGAGAATGTGATTAACGATTTGAAGTTTGGAATCCGTACGTTGACCCGCGGACGGTGGTCCACTGTCATCACGATCCTGTCGCTGGCGCTCGGTATCGGAGTCAACACTGCTCTTATCACCGCATACAAGGCCTTCTTCGCACGCCCGCTTGACGCCCGCAATGCCAACGAAATGGTCAATGTCGCTCTGACCCGAAACTCCGGCGAGATGGACTACCTGTTCAGTCATTCCGACTTTGAAACGTATCGCGATTCCGTCAATGCCGCCGGGCTGGCGGCATTCCGAGTGGCACGAGTCCAGCTTTCAAACGCCGGCGCAATGATCAGCCAGCGTGCAGCATTTGAGCAATCGACCCTTGGAAAACTGGGAGTGATGGCACTGGCTGACACGGCAAGCAACGCGGAGTTCGCTCAGGTCCTGGTGGTTTCCGACAATTACTTCTCGGTTCTGGGCGTATCCGCGCTTCAGGGCCGCACTTTTGAGGGTGCAAGTACCGGTGCGACGGGTCCTCCCGCGGCTCTCATAAGCGAAAATTTCTGGCAGCGGCGGTTTCAAGGCGATCCGGCCATCGTTGGAAGGATAGTGAATCTCAATGGTGTCGCTGTGACGATTATCGGAATTACGCCACGCGACTTTGTTGGCACCTTCATCTCTGCGCCGGCGTTCTGGCTCCCGCTGGGTATCGAGCCTCTGATCAATGGAGACACCCAGTGGTTGCTCAACCGGGCGAATCGGCCCTATCGTCTATTCGGCCGCCTTGCCCTTGGCGCTTCCGTCGCGCAGGCCAGGACGCAGATTGGACAGGTCGCTGATCGGCTCTGGACTCTGGACGCCTCGAAGGGCGACTCGAACTCGACGGCCACGAGGCCGGCGGCAGCGATGGTCTGGCCTGGATCGCCGTTTCCGTACCCGCCAGGGATGCTGCCCGGGTTGAATCTGGCCATCGGACTGATACTGTTCGGTGGAGGCATGTTGCTGGCCATCGCGTGCGCGAATGTCGGAAGCCTGCAGCTGGCCCGTGTGCGATCACGCGAAATGGAACTGCGCACGCGCTTTTCTCTCGGTGCGTCGAGAGGGCGCATCACTCGACAACTCCTGACTGAGAGCGCACTCATGGGCCTCGCAGCAGGTCTTCTCGCGCTTCTGTTCTCCTGGGCTCTGCTGAAAGCGGGCGTTCGAGCGTTCGCCGACGCAATGCCTGTAGAATTCGGATCACTCGTATTCGATGTGAATCCGAATATCGAGATATTTGGCTATATCTTATTGATTTCGCTGATAGCCGGCATCCTGTCTGGCGTCTCTCCTGCGATGCACAGTCCACGATCTGCGCTGACGTCCGTGGGCAGAGCGAGCACCGCGTCGGTTCGTGGGCGGCGGCTTCAAGGCGCTCTCGTCGCGGTACAAGTGGCTTTGTCACTTGTCCTGCTGATCACAGGAAGCATGTTCGTGCGCGGCGCGATCAACTCGCTGTC
Source organism: Terriglobia bacterium (assembly GCA_035712125.1). GTDB lineage: Bacteria > Acidobacteriota > Terriglobia > 20CM-2-55-15 > 20CM-2-55-15 > DASTBJ01. The sequence continues at coordinate 11,459 of DASTBJ010000531.1, read as the reverse complement.
CATAGAAACCGGGTATGCCGCCGAACAGGTCGTGCAACTCGGATTTCAGTTTCCCAAAGACCCAAAGTACACCGAAGATCGCAGAATCGCACTGGTCAATGAACTTCGCTTTCGGCTGGCTGCGCTACCCGGAGTGACTGGAGTAACCAGCGCCCGATCTCCAGGCAGCGCTTTCCGAACAGGCGCGATTCCTGTCGAGCACGCCGCCGGCAGCGATCGATCGTTGCTGTTCTACACTTACGTTCAGCCCGGCTACTTTGAGACGCTGGGTATCCCGCTCGTTCACGGTGGTGGCTTCGAAGGCGACGCGGGAGCCGGGCAGTTTGCGGTTTTGAGTGAGTCGGCGGGCAGACGAATGTTCGGAAACGAGAATCCGCTCGGCCGCCGAATTCGTCTTGGGTTTATCGACGAGCGGCTGCATCTGAGTGGTGAAGTGGCGGCGAATGGACCAATCTGGCAGATCGCCGGCATTGCTCGCGACACCCGAGGCTGGACCTTCGACCGCAGCGACACCGAACAGATCTATCTGCCCCTTCCTGGAGCCTCCGTCGACGACCGCCCGCTGCTGATCCGAGCGCAGCCGAATGCGCTTTCAATCATTAGAAGCGTCGAGCAAGCGGCCTCTTCCGTTGATCCTGCGATTGTCGTGACAACCTCGACACTTGAAGACGCGCTTCGGAGAGCGGGACCATTCATGAGTTCAAGCCTGGGAGCCGCGGTCGCCTCAGGCATCGGAATGCTTGGCCTGCTGCTGGCAGTGATCGGCATCCTCGGCACGATCAGTCATGTTGTCGCACTCCGGACTCGTGAGGTCGGGATCCGCATGGCCATCGGTGCTCAACGGCAGGATGTTCTTCGACTCGTCCTCCGCGAAATCGCGCGGCCGGTGGTGACCGGATTGATTGCCGGGATGCTTCTTGCGGTCGGACTGGTGTTCGTGTTGCGCGGTATGTTCTACGGAATTCGTCCCGTCGACGGGATCTACTTCGTGATGATGTCGCTCTTGTTCCTCATTGTCGCTCTACTTGCGGCTTACCCGCCCGCCAGGCGCGCGATGAAAGTCGATCCAGTAGTCGCTCTGAGATCGGAATAGCTGGAAGTGGTCCACGACAATGATCAGCGCGAGATCGGCCCTATGTAGGACTTGGCCGCCACGACGTTGTCATACCACTTACGCGCTTGCCCTTTCGGGTTCGTTCCGAGATAAAACGAGAGGCCGAAGCGATCGATCTTCAGCGTCGCCACGTCGCGCAGGCGCAGCCCGGGGAAATCGGCCACGAGTGCGCCGTCCACCCAGACCGCGATGCGCCCGTCCCGCCTTCCGGGCGTGTTCGCCTGCACCATGTACTCATAGCAGTACCAGCGATCCAGCTTCAGGACAATGTTGGGCCGGCTGACGAAGCCGGGCCCGTAGTTGAACTTGAGGCTGGTGTTTGGCGAAACCTCGCCGTTCGGGTAAAAGTGATCGCCGTACACATCGCGCTGCTAATCGCGAGCCGGCACCCGGGCGACGTCGGCATCGGCACCGATCAGCCCGCGACGTGGGCGGAAGCGCAACAGATCACCTTCGACCAGGCGTTCATTGAATTCCTCGATGTATCGCGCGACGGCCGGACGCTGGGCAGCTCCGATCGGTCGGGAAATCAGGACATTTGGGTGATGCCGCTCGACGGCTCCAGCCAGATGCGGCAGCTGACATTCAACCTGGAGCCGGATTGGGATCCGGATTTATCCCCGGATGGGCGGACCGTCGCGTTCTATTCGTTTCGAACAGGAGATCGCGAGATCTGGACAGCGCCCGCTGCAGGCGGATCCGCCACGCAGCTGACGCGAAGCGCCGGACTGGACGCTACTCCGGAATGGTCTCCCGACGGCGGCTCGCTCGTGTTCCGCTCGGAAAGAAACGGCAATTCCGACATCTGGATCATTTCCGCCGGAGGAGACGGCGAACGCGCGGTGACGCTGGAGCCCGGATACGACATCAGTCCCAGCTGGTCGCCCAACGGCCGCGTCGTTGCGTTCACGACATGGACGCCGCAGGGACGTCAGATCCGCCGCGTCCAGGCAGAAGGTCAGAATTCCGAACTGCTGTCTAACGGGCCCGCCGGCACGTCGCAATGGTCTCCCGACGGAAATCGCATCTACTTCATGGGCGCGGACGAAAGAACAGGGAACATCTGGGCGCTTTCATTACGAGACCGGCGCGAATTCCCGCGGCAGCATGGGATTTCAGCCGCCCGCCATCGATCCAAAGTACCTTTATTTCCCCTGGCGAGACGATGTCGGCGACGTATGGGTCATGGATGTCGTCGACGACAATAACTAGCGGATTGTAATCATGGTGAGTACGGGCCTCCGAGCGATTCGAGAAGAATCAATCCGAAGCGCCCAGTTAAGACCCACCGCCGCCACGTTATTTCGATGCCGCTTTAAACTCCATTTCAAAGCAATCGGCGGCGGCCTGACTTTTGCGGACTTCGATAGGCGGCTAATTCACCCTTTTGCCGTCGCGGTGTCGGGGCCATAGTGGGTTTGCAGTTCGGTCACTAGGAGAAGAGTTACGGTTTCCAATTCAGCAGCGATATGACGGGAATTTCGCCAGCGTCATCGAGAGCGACGTTGATGAGAAACCGGCCGTCCGACGCGACATCGTACTCTTGTCTGGTGCAACAATTCGGACCGCCCCAGATCTTCGTCGTGAAGAGCGGCTCTGGTGCACCCGGTTCGAGAATATTGCCTTTGACGACAATCGGAACCGCCATAAGCCTGGAGTCCTCCGCAATGTAGTAGATCTCTTTCTCTTTCCCTAACGGACCCCATCGCGGTTGGACACCGCCCCCCGTTGATACCGGCCAGCGCGCGCCGGTGTCAGGAAAAGCTCGCACTTCCACGTTGACCTGACCTGAGACGTTTACCGTATAGGCCACCCATTTTCCGTCGGGAGAGAAAACCGCGTTCCGCTCATCGTAGGTTTCACGAAGTAATGGATATGGTTTTTCATTTCCAGTCATGGGCAGCACCCAAACATCTCGTCCGGTCTTAGCGTCGGACACCGCATAGAGAAGGAAACGGCCATCCGGAGAATAATCCCAGGCAGCCTGGTCGCGTCCCTCGGAATTCAGGGGCATCTCGGTGCCGGGAGAATGGACCTGACTTCTGTAGAGCACCCGTCCCTTCTCTCTCTGCGAATCGAAAATGATGTGTGTTCCGTCCGGTTTTGACCAAATCGGGAAGCGATCCGGTCCCGGGTTAAAAGTAAACTGCGTCGTGCGAATGTCATCCAGGATCCAGATGTCCGTATTTCCCGCTGTAGTCCGAAATGCCGTGACACGCCGCGAGTCCGGCGAAAGTTGAGGAGCGGCGATGCTATCGTCAATCGAACCAAGTGTCCCAAGTGGGTTGCCCTTTCGATCGAACCAGGTCAATTGCCGCTTTCCCGCTCCACCGGGCCGATACACAATCTTCCCGTCATGTGAAACGGAGAGAGCTCCCACGAAGGTTGTTGCATCGTAGGTAACAGATTGGGCAACCGTCTTCACATCGCCCGTGACAGCTCCGGATTCGGGGTCGAAACGCTGCGCCAGCAAACTCCCCTGCCGGAGAAACAAGAGCCAATCCGGAGCGACGTACACAGCTCCGGCATCCGAGGCCGTCAGCAGTTTCGGTTTCTCGGTTGCGGGTGCATCGAGTGCGGCCAGATAAATTCCCTGGGCCTCCGGAGGTCCCGTTGCAAAGAACAGATAGCGCCGGCCATCCGGCAGGAAGTGAGGAAACCGATGGCTCGACTGATTGATCTCCAGCTCTGTCACTGCTACGGCCTCACCTCCGGATTCCTTTATCCGCCGGATAGAGGAGGTGCCTCCGCCAATCAGAATGTTTCCGTTTGAACCCCACGCGCCGCCACGTGCCGCCGCACCGATGAAGCTAATCGTTTTAGGCTTGCCGCCTCCTACTTCGATCGTCTTCAATTGGCTTCCGGAAAAGAATCCGATTTTCTTGCTGTCAGGGGACCAAAACGGCCATACCGCTCCTTCAGTTCCAGGCAACGGCTGTGCCGTCTCGGAATTGAGCGGTCGAAGCCAGAGTCGTGGATCTCCGTCGCCGGACGCGACAAATGCGAAAGTGCGCCCATCCGGCGATAGTGCCAGCGATGTCGGATCCGTCGATGCAGGCGTAGCCAGATTCACCAGCATCTCGAGAGCCTCCGGCCGTGTTTTCAAGTACGGCAAAGCCAGAGCGGCAACGGCGACAATGATCGAAGCGGCGGCAATAACCCACGGCGTCCGCGACCGGGGAGGCTGTCGCGGGACCGCTGCGGAAACCGGTACATCCGAATCAGGTAAGAACGTCTCCTCGATTTCGATGTGGATATCCCAAGCGGAGTCCATCCGCCGATTCCGATCTTTCTGCAGACATCGGCGAAGTAGCTTCCGTATAGAAGCCGGAGTCTGAGGAGGCAGACGCGACCAATCCGGTTCGGTCTTGAGGACGCCGGCCAGCACCTCTGCCATTGTGTCCCCATAGAACATTCGATGACCCGTAAGCATTTCGTAGAGCAGCAAGCCGAACGCAAAAATATCCGTCCGGCGATCCACTGCGATCCCCTTTGCCTGCTCCGGTGACATGTAGGCTGCCGTTCCGAGAATCACGCCAGGACTCGTGGCAGGTGACGTTATCGTCGGCGAGTTCATCAAATTCGATTTCGAGACATCGGCTTCGTATGCCTTTGCCAATCCGAAATCCAACACTTTGACCTGACCATTCGGCGTGATCTTGATATTGGCCGGCTTCAGATCACGATGGATGACGTTGCTCTCGTGAGCAGCCTGCAAGGCTTCGGCGATCTGCGCGGCGAACTTCAACGACTCCTCCAGAGGGATAGCGCCGCGCGCAATCCTGTCGGCGAGCGTTTCGCCAGTGACAAGTTCCATCACAAGGAACTTGCGATCGCCCGAAGCTCGAAATGTGCGAGTTTTCTGCCGACCATTGTGCGGTGCGCATTATGTTGCAATCACCGCAGAAAAGGGCAATCGCGGACGGAACCGAATCTCCTCATCTTGACGAAATAGTGTCTTAGCCCGTTTCGGAAGCGCTCCCGGACGTGGGACTGAGTGACGCCGGTCTAAGACCTGCGGCTGATCCGATACAGTTTCGTTGCAGTCCTGATGAACAAACTCCCGCGCGAAATGGCGGGCGTGGCGAGGGCCATTTCGTTGAGGGAGTTCTTGCCGAGCACCTTGAACCCGGGTCCAGCCTGGATCACGAAAGTATCCCCGTCTTCACTGAGCGCGAATACTTTGCCGTTGTACGCCCACGGAGACGATGTGAATGCGGACGCCTCCGCTGTAATGCGCTGGCGGCCGTAGATCTCCTTGCCGGTCCTCGGGTCCTGAGTCGTCATGAAGCCGCGGTCGAAGAGTGTGTAGTAGACCTCGCCATAGATGAGCGGCGTCGGGTTGTACGGCGCGCCGGTCGGCGACGACCAGACGATCGATGCATTGCTTGTCTCCCCGGCCTTGAGTGAAATGTCGCCGGAGGCCCCAGGTCGAATCGCATACGCCGGGCGCTTCGGATCGGCGATGTAACCGGAACTGATGTAAAGGAGACCGAACCTGGAAAAAGGCATCGGAATGGTGATGCTCGACATGCCTGAGAATTCCCAGAGCGGCTTTCCGTTCAGGTCGTATGAACGCACGCGGTCGCTCCCCGTGGTCACGATCTCGGTGCGCATTTCGTTCTGCCAGACGAATGGCGTTGACCAGTTCGTGCCCTCCATCCGATTCACGCGCCAGATCTCCGCACCAGTCCGCTTATCAAAGGCTGCGATGAACGACTGCTCGTCGTTGTCATTCACGATATAGATGCGATCGCCGTGCAACACCGGTGATGCCGCCGGGCCCCAGTTGTTGCGTGTCTTGAAGGGACCGATCTTGACGGACCAGAGCGGCTTGCCGTTGACATCGAACGCGAACAGCCCGAGGTTCCCGAAATAAGCGTAGACGCGCTCGCCGTCGGTGACCGGGGTTTCGGACGCGTACGTATTCTTTAGATGCTTGGGAAGCTGCGGGGCGTCGTTCCCGACCTCACGTTCCCATCGGACTCGCCCGCTCGCGAAATCGATGTCGTAGACCATCCAACGATGTGGGTCTTTGGCAGCAGGCCAGTCTCCGAGATAGAAGCCGGGCCTGGGCGCCTCGCCCGCAACGGCACTCACGACTGAAGTAAGGAACACATGGTCGCCGGAAATGACCGGCGAACTCCAACCGCGGCCGGGGACGTCGATTTTCCAGACGACGTTCTCGGTTGGACTCCAGGAATCGGGAAGGTCCGGATGATCCTGGCCCACGCCAGCCTGGGTTCCCCGGAACTGCGGCCAGTCTTCGCCAACCAGGGGAGCCACGGCCAATGCGAGGAGGGCAGTCCAGAGAATGAGAGATCGAGATCGGGAAGTTTTCATGGCCCAGAGTTTAGCTTGTCTATCCTGGCCTGCAAAGACAGTCCAGTAGTAGTGGGTAGTGCACCTCCTCACTACAGAACAGGAAGGCATTGTTTCAGTACACCTCGCCGTCGCTTGGCATCCCCACACCCGACCTTCAAAGCAATCATTCTAAACAAGACCCGTCACAGGGCTAGATGGTTCGACAGGAAAGAAACCAAAGGTATGGCTGAGAGGCGCAGGATGCGAACCTGCTATCACAAAATCCGACACCTTCTTAGGCCGCCCAGCCCGCCAAAGGCCTCTTCGACCTTGGCTTCTGCGAGTGCACTCACGAGGCGGTCGCTCAGGAAAAGGGAGCCGTAGAGTCGCGGATCGATCCAGATATCCGGACCGGACAGAGCCTCCCTCGAGCACACAATGTTGCCGTCCGAGAAATCAGGGTCAGTCGTCCACACGCCCTTGACGAAATTGCTAACCTTCGAGGACTCGTCGGGCAGGAACGCCCTCTTCACATTGTCGAAGCTCAGACAAAAGTATTGGCCGGCAAGCGGCGTGTGGTGGTCCGACTTAAACGCCCTAACCGGCTCAATGCCGCCCTTGCCGAGGTCGAAGCGCTGAAACACGTCGGCAAGTCGCTGCGAAAGAATCCAGGACGTCCTGATAAGACTGAGGTCGGGAAGTTTGTTGATCTCCCTGGCGGAACCGTCTTTGACCCAGATTTCCGTAGGGCAGGAAGCATTCCGGGATTCGGCGGCGCTGTTGGCCTTCCAGTAGTGGATCAGTCCTTTCGGCTCCGCAACATCGCTCGTCAACGGGAGGAGCAACCGGGAATCGAGCGGGGCTTTACTGATCCAGACGGTTTCACTCATATTCTGCCCTCCTTACGAGTCTCTGGCCTTCGACATCTACGTTTCATCTCATGTTCCTACTTTCCATGAAATGGTCATGCCATGCGGCGACGGTGAAGCATCGCAGAACATACCTTAGTTTATATGCGTGAGAACAAATCGGACAGACGTACAAGGGTTAATGATAGTGAACCACCAACGTTTGTTACCACCGCTGGACCGCGAGAACGAGATGCCTTATCGAAGGAAGTTCTGCTCAACGCGGAGGGACAGTTCGGTGTGATGACAACGTGGGATCTCTTCCGCCTTCTGCGGGTTCGTTGGCCGACTTAGGGCGGGAAGTTATAGATAGCGAGTAAAAGATAAAGGCGCTCTGGCTGCCATGGCGGCAGCATGCTGCCGCCCCCGAGTATGAAATCCGATAGCCGGTATCCGACTTTTTCCAGCGGAGGTTCAGCATGCCGACTGCGATTTAGAATTTGTTTGACTTCCCGCAAAACATTCGGTAGAAGCCCGCTAACGACTCTTATCAACGCACGAACGTAACGACGAACGGGCGACGAGAGGACCGATCCCACTGCGGCCACCTCTCCGAAGCCGTGGGGGGAAAACATGCGTAGGGGGTTTTTTGCAGGGTTGTGCTGTGCCCTGTTTGCGATTCTTACGAACACAGCGTTTGCTCAAAACCAACAACTCGGCGGCACAGTTGAGGACGGGTCTAGGGCCTTGATACCGGGCGTCACGATCACGCTTCTCAACACCGGCACGGGTGTGACCAGCACTCAGATCAGCAACGAGAGCGGTGTGTACACGTTTCCGAGCGTTGCACCGGGGACGTATACCGTCACCGCTTCGCTGCCTGGCTTTAAAACCTCCGTTCAGAGTGGTGTTCAGGTCACGCTCGCGGCGGTAAAAGTCAATTTCACGCTCGAGGTCGGACAACTGGAGTCGAGGGTTGAAGTCACTGCTGCTGCAGATACTGTGCTCTCTGAGACCACGGCGTCCGTCGGCGTGACGTTGCCTCAACGTGCCGTGGGAGAGCTTCCGCTGGTTGGTCAGAACGTCCTGAATTTGCTCGATGTACTCCCCGGCTTCCGAGCCGCGCCGGCCGACAGTCAGTCCACGATTGGCGGATTGAATCTGGACTACACCAATACGACGATCGACGGACTCAGCACGGTGAGCTCCAGAGACTCCGCCTCACTCTGGGGCCGGCAAGTCCTGACGACGAACGTGATCAATCCGGATCTCGTCGGCGAAATCCGGCTAATCCTGTCTCCTGTGGATGCGGAACTTGGGCGAGGTAACTCGCAGATTCAGATTCTGACGCGTTCCGGCACCAACAAATACGGGGGCGCCGTCGTCTGGAATGTACAGAACACTGCGCTGAACGCAAACACATGGGCCAATAAGCGCAACCCGGGTCAACCGACGCAACCGGACTGGTACAACCTTCACCAGATTACCGGTAGCTATGGCGGACCCATCGTCAGGAACAAAACGTTCTTCTTCGTCCTCTTTGACAAGCAGATGGTGAACCGGCGCCAGCTGGTCACGACACCTGTTCTGACAGAAACGGCACGTCAGGGAATCTGGCGTTACTGGGAAGGATGGAATCCCGGCGAAGCGCTTCGTCCTAATCCGACATCGTTCGCAACACCGGGTACTCAGCCAACGGGAACAATTGCGTCGGTCAACTTTGATGGGAGCCCTCTCGCACCGGCGTTCAATCCCACGGGCGGCCCGTATACGCTCGGCGGCCTGAGGTGTTTCAGCGTGTTTGGCAACGTGAAGGTGGATGGGACTCCGTTCGGCCAGAACGATTGTCCTGGAGGAACGGCCATCGTGAATAATGCTCCATGGGATCCTTTCCGAGCGACCGTCGATACGACAGGCTACATGCGGAAGATCCTTTCACTGATGCCGCTTCCCAACTACTTTGCGGCGTTTAACAACGTGACTCCGGATGGCTTGAACACCGGACTCTACCGATGGGTTCAGGGACGGAAAGGGCCGAGCTCCGCGGGATCGACAAACGCAGCGATTGGAGTCGTCAATGGTCCGAACGACTACAACAACAGGAACCAGATCAACGTCAAGATTGACCACAACATTACAAATAACCATCGTGTCAACGCCGCATGGACTTACGAGAAGACCAGCGGTGATGCCGCTGCCGCAACATGGGGGACAGGACTCAACGGCAATGTTGCGCGTCGCCCGCAGTTTGTGACGGTAAACGCGACGTCTACTCTGTCGCCGAATCTCGTGAACGAAGCTCGGTTCGGTCTCAACTACAGCTCGGAATTTGCCTCCGCTCCGTGGACGAACCTCGACCACTCCGACATCCGTGATGAAGCGCAGAAGTTCATCCTGTACGGCGGAACCAACCCGACGAATGGCAAGCTCTATCCGGTCCGTTACAACCCCGGCGCGAATTGGGACGGATACATGGCTTTGAACTCCTTCGACTTCGCGAACTACAGCCCTCTGTACAATTTCGCGGATACCATTCGATGGACTCACGGCAAGCACGCGTTCAGCTTCGGTGGTGAATACCGTCGGCCCTCGACTGTCGGGTACAACGGCAGCGCCTACATCACAACCAATCCCGGCAACGCCTACGGCGCGCTGACGCCGTTGTTTTTCACGAACGCCAATCTCACCAACGGCAATGCTCAGGGGTTGACGAACAATTTCCTGGCAACGACGCGAAACAACGCCGGCGTTCTTCTCAGTACGCTCTATGGAGCGATCGGCGTTCCGATTACAAACTACTGGATCGATGGCCAGAAGAACTTGAAAGATGGAACCTGGGAGGATGTCACCACAGCGACAAACCGTTTCAAGAGTGAAGATCCCTACGGGCATCAGACCCGGGGCCAGATTCAACACGAATTCAGCTTCTTCGCCAAGGACGATTACAAGCTGTCCAATTCCCTCACGCTCAACATCGGTATTCGCTATGATTTCCAGGGTTCCCCCTGGCTCACCGAGGGTCTGACGAACACTCTTGTTGATGAAGGCCTCGGGTTGTTCGGAGCCAGCCGTGTTCCCGGTCAGGATCCATTCAAAACATGGTTGACGCCGGGAAATCTCTATCTCACCGGCTACGGATCGAATACCTCGAATCCGTTGCAGTGCGTCAGTGGCGTTGCTAATCCCAACGGACTGCCGACATCAAATTGCGACCCCAATCTGATGTCCCGAGTCCACTTCGTCGGACCTAACACAGATAATCCGGACAAAACCCTTGTGCCACAACACGGAGCGTTTAGTCCGGCAATCGGCTTCTCGTGGCAAGTACCCTGGTTCGGCGATGGAAAAACCACAGTTCGTGGGGGATTCCAGCGGACCTATGGCAAACCCGGTGCTCCCTATACGGGGGGCCTGTTGAGTGGACCGGGCGCAGACGCCTCGTCATCGTCCGCCGTGTTCACGGTTCCATTTCAGGGACGGGCAGCGAACCTGAGCGATATTCCAGCCGCGGTTCCTTCTTCTCCGGGGCGATCGGCACCACAGGATCTGGTGTATCGAGTGGGTACGCGAAGTAACGCCATAGGCAACTATGCGCTGTTCGATCCGGATTTCAGGAATCCCCATTCGGATAACTGGACTCTGATGGTGACTCGTAGCTTGAACCGAAATCTGACATTGGAGGTTCGCGCGGTAAACACTCTGGCCAGAAACCAGTCAGGTTCGGGTGGAGCCTTCGGCACTCCAGGGACCTTCGACATCAACACCATCAACGTCTATCACCACCCCGAGCTATTCAATGCTCTCGAAGTGACACGGGCCGGCGGGAATGATCCATTATTCGATGCGATGCTCATGGGCCTCAATTTGAACGCCGGGCAGACCGGATATGGGGCGGTTGGGACCACGACAGGAGGAGTGTTGCAACGCGGCTCTGCACACATTCGCAGAGCTTTCGCAGCAAACCTTGCGAACGGGAACTACGTGGGCGTGATCAACGGCCTGCTGGGGTTGGCGAACACTACACCCGGTTTACAGGCGCTTCCGATTGATCCGGCAACAGGCGTGGCGCTGAACACAGGTCAGCACGCCTTACGCAACGGTTGCAACCGAATCGCGAACGGACAGCTCGGCGGCCTTGTTGATCCGGCAACGGGACAGACCATCCTTCCACGATGTTTCCCGGAGAACTACTT
>DASTBJ010000530.1:0-8068 GCA_035712125.1 Terriglobia bacterium | reverse complement strand
CAATGCCAAACAGCATGAAGGCGATGAAGATCGAGAGCAGCGTGAAGGTCGTTCGAATCCTCCTTCGCCAGATATTCATCCAGATCAGTGGAAGAAACTTCATGCCTGACCGTTGCCTCCAAGGACGCCCTTTTCCAGGTGGAGCGTACGGCGCGCACGGTCCGCCGCGCTCGGATCGTGCGTCACCATTACGATGGTTTTGCCGTGGTCGCGATTGAGTGCCTGCAGCAGCGCGAGAATCTCTTCGCTGGCCTTGCGGTCGAGGTCGCCGGTAGGCTCGTCGCAAAGCAGTAGCGTGGGATCCGTAACGATGGCACGCGCGATACCCACGCGTTGTTCCTGTCCGCCAGACAGCTGAGACGGATAGTGCTTGGCGCGGTCCGCCAGACCGACGACCTTCAGCGCGATCCCGACACGCTCTTTCCGCTCCGCCTTTGATAGCCGTGTGAGCAGAAGCGGCAGTTCCACGTTCCTCTCTGCGGTTAATTTGGGAAGCAGGTTGTAGAGCTGGAAGACGAAGCCAATGTTGCTCGCCCTCCATCGCGAGAGTGAACTGCCGCGCAGAGCGCTGACCTCGAGACCATCCACTTTCACAACGCCTTCCGTAGGCGTATCCAGTCCGCCAATCAGGTTCAGAAGCGTTGTCTTTCCGGATCCGGAGGGTCCCATCAGCGCCAGAAAATCTCCTTCGGGAATATCCAGCGTCACTCCTTTCAAGACGTCAATGCGTTCACTGCCACGCGTGAAATGCTTGTGAACGTCCTGTATTCGCACCAAGGCATTGGAATTCATGGGCAAACAATCTAAAGGAGAAGAGGTTTAACGTCTTGTAAAAAACTGACCAGCGGGCGAAAAGCTAACTTTTCGTCGCGATATAGCCGGCGCGAGTGCGTGCCTTGTGTTTTCTGTCCACCATCTCCACGCGCAGCTTTCGATAGGTTCCATCAAAAGGGTTAACGGGAGTATAGGAAAGCGCATACTGCGAGCGAAGTTCCTGTTCGATTTTCTTAAACTCCGCAGAAAGGTCCGAAAGCTTTGTCGGGAAATATGCTCTGCCGCCTGTCTCGTCCACCATCTGCTTGATCGCCTTGTCTCCGCGTTCGCGGTCCGCGCTCTTCGCGTCCGCTGTCCGGTTGATGCTGATGGCGTAGATGATGACGTCATTCTTCTGGACTGTCGTCAGGGCATGGGCAAGGGAGTACCGGCTGGCAGTGTCGTCACCATCGCTGATCAGGATGATCAGCTTGCGCCGGTCTCCATCTTCCCTGGCGAGGCGTTCCTGTGCCGCAAGAAACAGCGTGTCATAAACGGCCGTACCTCCACCCGCGGATATCTTCTGAAGCCCCGCGGAAAACCTGGCCGGGTCATCGGTGAAATCGACAAGCACTTCCGCATCGCTCGCGAACCCGATGACCATTGCGCGATCCTTGCCGCGCTTTACAGTGTTGTTGAAGAACTCCATGGCGGCCGCGCGCTCAAACTCGATCTGGTCCACGGCGCTGGAGCTCTGATCCACGAGCAAGGCGATGCTTAGCGGCAAATCCGTGTCGCGGGAAAACGAATCGATGCGCTGCAGGCGGTTACCTTCATACAGCTTGAAGCTTTCCTTGCCGAGCGTTGTGATCAACTGGCCCTTATTGTCGGTGACGGTAACAAGTAATGGAACCTGAACGACCTCGATTTCAAGGCGTGTCGCCCCCTGGCCTGCGGATCCCTGCGAATAGAGTGCTGCCGCCCCCGAAACCAGCAATGCGATCAGTAACACAACCCTGGACTGCCCCATCAATTACCCTCTCGTTGCGAAGTAACCCTGCCGCGTTCGCGCGGTGTACTTCTTGTTTGCGACTTCAACCCGCACCTTACGGTAAGACCCGTCAAGATTCTGCTTGGCCGGCGCATAGGAAATCACGTACTGCGATCGGACTTCGACACCGATCCTCTGGAAATCCGAGGCCAGGTCATCAAGCTTCAAAGGGAAGTAAGCCTTGCCGCCGGTCTCATTGACCATTTTCAGAATGACGTCGTCACCCCGCACCTTATCCCGGCTCCTGGTATCGGACGTCTTATTCGTACTGATGGCATAGATGGTAGTGTCGTGCCGTTGCGCCATTTCGAGCGCTTCAGTAAGCGATTTCTTACTGGATGTGTCGTCACCATCACTGATTAAAATGAGCAACTTACGACGCTCCCCATCTTCCTTGGACAGTTTCAGATTAACCGCCGCATAAACCGCATCATAGACCGCGGTCCCGCCGCCCGCCCTTATTTTTCTCACCGCATCGGCAAGACGCTCGGGTTCGTCGGTAAATCCGTCGAGCGTCGAGTCGCTGAGGACCCGCGGCACGGAATCGAACCCCACGACGATGGCGCGATCCTTCTTCCGTTTCATGGTGTTGAAGAAGAAGTCGATAGCTGCAGCCTGCTCAAACTTGATCTGTTCGATGACGCTGCCGCTGCTGTCGACGAGCAACGCAATGCTCAAGGGAAGGTCCGTCTCCTGCGAGAAGGTACGGATTGTCTGGGGCTTATCGTCTTCGAAGATTTTGAAGTCTTCTTTGACCAGGTTTGTGATGAGCTTGCCCTTGTTGTCGGTGACCGAAACCATCAAGGGCACGTTGAGGACGTTCACGTCGATCTGCCCGACGGGAGACCTGTCCGGGGGAATCGAAGGTTCCTGGGCGGACAGCAATCCCGCGAGAGATACAACTCCAGTAATGGCAAGGGTGAGCCGGGTTCTCATGGCGAAAGTTTATAACATTCCCCGCAGGGTTTCCTCGTCAATAACAGGCACACCGGCCGCTTTCGCTTTCTCCAACTTTGAGCCCGGATCCGCACCCGCGACGAGGAAACTCGTTTTCTTGCTGACCGAGGAACTGACGCGGCCCCCACGTTGTTCGATCAACGACGTGGCTTCTTCGCGAGTCAGACCCTCGAGCGTGCCGGTAATAACGAATGTCTTCCCTGCCAGCACCTGCGGCAGCCTCTCACGCCGCACTGCCGACCGCATGTTCAGCCCATATTCCTGGAGTCTCGCAATCAACGCGCGGTTCTGCGGCTCATGGAAGAACCGGCGGATGCTCTCGCCGATCTCAGGGCCGACCTCACGAACGTGCTCGAGTTCCTCAGTCGACGCATGGCTCAGGTCGTCCATCGAGCCGAAATGATCTGCCAATAACTGGGCCGTGCGCTCCCCGACATGGCGAATACCGAGGCCGAAGAGGAGCCGGGAAAAGTCCAGCTTCCGGCTTTCGTCGATCTCCTTGATGAGCGCTTCGGACGATTTCTTTCCCATGCGCTCGAGGTTTTCGAGAGCAGGCGACTCAAGCCGGTAGAGATCGGAAACGTCGCGCACCATTTCGTTGGCCACCAGTTGATCGACGATCTTTTCACCGAGTCCGTCGATGTTCATGGCCTTACGGCCCGCCCAGTGTAGCAATGCCCCCTTCAGCTTCGCGGGACACGTCTGCGACACGCAGCGGCTCACCGCTTCATCTTCCGGGCGATAGACTTCGCCGCCGCATTCCGGACAGCGGTCGGGCATCACGAACTCTCGCCGGTCGGGTGCCCGGCTGACGACGCGAACAACCTTCGGAATGACATCGCCCCCGCGTTCAATCAGTACGCGGTCGCCGATCTGGAGGCCCAGACGCTCCAGTTCGTCTTCGTTATGAAGTGTAGCGTTGCGAATCGTCGTTCCGCCCAGAGCGACGGGGTCCAGCACGGCGACCGGGGTCAACGCACCGGTCCTTCCCACCTGGACACGGATATCCAATAGTGTCGTCTCCGATTGACGCGGCCGAAACTTGACCGCGATTGCCCATCGCGGAGCCTTTGAGGTGAAGCCGAGATGCCTCTGAAGATTGACGTCATCCACCTTCACAACGAGTCCGTCAATCTCGTAATCCAGCGAGTCGCGCCGTTCCTCCCACTCCGCATAGAACCTCTCCACGTCCTCGATGGATTTGCATAGCCGATGGGTGGGGTTCACGCGGATACCCAGGTCTGCAATCCATCGGAGATTCTCGGACTGCTTCGCGCGCGATGGGATCGCGGTATATCCGTAGAAGTCCAGCGAACGTCGCGC
This sequence comes from Terriglobia bacterium, assembly GCA_035712125.1. Lineage (GTDB taxonomy): Bacteria > Acidobacteriota > Terriglobia > 20CM-2-55-15 > 20CM-2-55-15 > DASTBJ01. The sequence continues at coordinate 3,984 of DASTBJ010000530.1, read as the reverse complement.
CACGATCGTGGGATCGAGTTGCCTGAGAGATCCTGCGGCGGCATTACGAGGATTTGCGAATCGCGGTTCGCCCGCCTGTTCTCTTTCTTCGTTGCTTTGCCGGAAGGCCTTGAGACTGAGAAAAACCTCGCCGCGTATTTCGATCGAAACATTCTTCCGAAGACGGAGCGGAATCGATTTGATGGTTCGAACATTGGCGGTAACGACTTCGCCGATCCGGCCGTCGCCTCGGGTGACACCTTTCGCCAGCAGACCGTCCTCGTAGATAAGCGCGATGCTTAACCCATCGATCTTCAGCTCCGCCGTATAAGTGACAGCGGGCATTTCCGCCAGCTGCAACACACGCTGATGCCATTCTCGAAGCTCGTCGACGGAATAGGCGTTGTCCAGACTGAGCATCGGCTGGCTGAAATGGTGCGTGGGAAACGCGCCGGTGGCCGCGCCTCCTACGCGCTGCGTGGGAGAATCCGGCGTGATCAACTCGGGATGTTCGAGCTCGAGCTGCTCGAGCTCGCGCATCAACTGGTCAAAGTCGTAATCCGAGATCTCGGGCTGATCGAGGACGTAGTAGAGATACTGGTGCTCGCGGATCCTGTCGCGAAGCGCTTCAATCTTTGTCTTTGGGGACATCCGCCTTTCGGACTGCCTGTTCCACCTTCTTCAGGTAGAGGCGTCGCGCCTCCACGAGAATCTCGTCTTCATCGGAAGGCGAAGCCGCGAGGCTTCCCTTTCGTAGCCAGGATCGCAGATTCGTAATGTCAGGGCTGTTATGGAAATCACTTCCGAAGCTCCAGCACCATCGAACGAAATCACGTGCGAGAACGTCCGCAGGTTTCTCCCTGCTCTCGACAACATCGATCGAACCACTACCGTTGAGCAGTTCCGGAGTGAACAGGCTGGGTGTGTCCAGGGGTGTTGCGTGTCGCATAGTCCCGATAGGATCTCTCTGCCTCCGGACAGCTCTGGTCCTACCGAATAACCTCGATACCTCCCATGTAAGGTCGCAACAAGTCCGGCACCGTCACGCTGCCATCCGCATTTTGATATTGCTCCATAATCGAAATCAGCACGCGAGGGCACGCAATCGCCGTGTTGTTGAGCGTGTAGCAGAACCGCGTTTCTCCCTTGCCGCCGCCGGCCTTGTCACGATAGCGAAGGTTCAGTCGCCGCGACTGAAAGTCACGAAGGGCGCTTCCGCTGTGGGTCTCTCCGTACCCGTTCCGGCTTGGCATCCACGCTTCGATGTCGTACATCCGCCACTTTCCCTGCCCCATATCGCCCGTACAATTCATCGAAACGCGATAAGGCAGCCTGAGCGCCTGCAGAATGGCCTCGGCGTTGGCGATGATTTCTTCGTGAAGCTGGATATGTTCGGCATCGTCCGCCCTATGGATGACGACCTGCTCGACCTTGTCAAACTGATGCACGCGGTAAAGGCCCGCGGTGTCCTTCCCGGCTGCCCCAGCCTCACGGCGAAAGCAGGTGCTAAGCGCGCATAGCCGGATCGGCTGATCCAGTTCGAGGATCTCCTCTCCGTAGAAGCTTGCGAGCGGCACTTCGCTGGTGCCGACCAGCGCGCTGCCATCCTGGGTGATATAGGCCTGGTCCCTGCCGGTAGGAAAGTAGCCCGTCCCAATCATGCACTCTTCGCTGACCAGAACGGGTACTACCATTTGTTCGTAACCACGCCCGATCAGCATCTCCTGCGCAAAGCGCAGCACCGCCCAATAGAGGCGTGCGCCGAGTCCTCGGACAACGTAACTTCTGGATCCCGCCAGCTTCACACCTCGCTCGAAATCGACAATCCCCAGTGCCTTGGAGAGAGCGACATGGTCTTTCCGGCCATTTTCGAGCCGAAGCGGAGGCCGCTCGGGATCAGCCCACACGCGTGCGACAACGTTCTCAGTCTCGTCCTTACCGACAGGCCAGGAGGGATCGGGAATTGCCGGCAGTTGAAGCATAAGCGCCTGAGCTTCCGCTTCGAGGCGGGTGCGGTCGGCACTGAGGGCTTCCTGCTTCTCCTTAATGCCATTTGCTGCCGCCAGCAGTTGCTCCAGCTCCGGACTGCTTTGACCCCGAAGTTCGCGCTTCATCCGGCCCACCTGCTCGCCCAGACGGTTCTGTTCCGCACGCAGGTTATCGGACTGGGCTTGCACGTTGCGCCGAGTGGCATCGATCGCAAGCCAGGAGTCCACCATTTCAGGAGACCCCACACGCTTTACGCGAGTTGCTTCCTTTACAACATCGGGGTTTTCACGGACGAACTTGGGATCCAACATCGAGATGACCTCAGCAGGTGAGACTTTAGCAGAACCGGACGATCTTTTTGAGTCGCCCCACAGCGGCTTAGACGATTCTCGGTTATCTTGACTGTTCAGGTCATGCACGAATCGGGACTTCTTTTAACACTAACTTTCAGCCTGGCGGCAGCGCTCGCCCTCGGTTTCATCACGCAGCGCCTGCACCTGTCGCCAATTGTGGGTTATCTACTGGCCGGCCTTTTCGTGGGTCCATACACGCCAGGATTCGTTGCGGACCGGACGGTAGCGAACGAGCTTGCCGAAGTCGGAGTGATCCTGATGATGTTCGGCGTCGGCCTGCATTTCCGCCTGAAGGATCTTCTCAACGTCCGAAATGTGGCTATCCCGGGGGCGCTCGTGCAGTCTGCTGTCGCCACCATTCTGGGAGCGCTTGCCGGCCGCCAATTCGGCTGGACGTGGAGCGCCAGCATTGTGTTCGGCCTCGCTCTCTCCGTCGCAAGCACGGTCATGCTCGTCCGCGTGCTCGTCGACAACCACGCCCTGCAAACGCTTACAGGCCGAATCGCCGTAGGCTGGCTTGTCGTCGAGGACGTCTTCACCGTCGTTGTGCTCGTCCTCCTTCCGACAATTTTCTCCACTTCGAACGACGTATCGATATCGCGTGCCCTGGGAGCAACCATTCTCAAACTGGCCTTCGTCGTTGCATTCGCGCTGATCGTAGGGCGTCGCGTGATACCCCGAATCCTGACGGGCATCGCAGCGACTCAGTCACGAGAACTGTTCACACTCGCGGTGCTGATTCTTGCTCTCGGTATTGCGGTGGGATCCACGCTTGCGTTCGGGATCTCGCTGGCGCTGGGCGCATTCCTTGCGGGAATGATCGTCGGGCAGTCCGAGTTCAGCCTCCGCGCGGCGTCCGAAGCGCTGCCAATGCGGGATGCTTTCTCCGTACTCTTCTTCGTATCCGTAGGAATGCTCCTCGATCCGTGGGCGTTGATGGATACTCCGGGCCTGCTGGCGCTCACCCTCGGGGTGATCCTGATCGGGAAACCGCTGGCAGCTTTCGCTATCGTCACCTTAATGGGGTATGGCTCCCACGTCGCCCTCGGAGTGTCTGTGGCGCTCTCACAGATCGGAGAATTCTCGCTGATTCTCGCCACTGTGGGACAACAGCTGAACATCCTCCCGGCCAGCGCGTCGAACACGATTGTGGCCGCAACGATCATCTCGCTCACCGCGAATCCCATTCAATACAAGACGATTGGCTGGATGGAAGCGTGGCTGTCACGATCGCCTCGGCTGTGGCGTGCCTTGAACCAGAGAGGGAAAACGGTTAACGATGGCGCTGGCTTGCCGGAGGAGAACACCGGTTTTCATGCGGTGGTTGTTGGATACGGTCCTATCGGGCAAACCGTCTCGCGACTCCTCCTCGACGGCGGTATCGAACCCGTGATTGTCGAAACAAACCTGCAAACTGTCCATCGAGCGCGCAAGGAAGGTCGACGCGCCATCTACGGCGATGCAACCCGGGAGGACATCCTCCGCGCGGCGGGAATCGATTCGGCGGTGGCGCTTGTATTGTCCTCATCCGCAACCGACCAGACGCCTGAGATTATCAGGAGCGCTCGCAAGGCAAACCCTGAAATGCGGGTGATTGCCCGGTCCAATTACCTGCGGGAAGCTGAAGCGATGCGCAGGGCCGGGGCGCAGGCCGTATTTTCGG
>DASTBJ010000529.1:0-9098 GCA_035712125.1 Terriglobia bacterium | reverse complement strand
GGGATCAGCTTCTTGAACTCGCTGTATGTCAGCGTCTCCGTGTGGGCTTTGAAGAACGTCGCCTGCAAGATCATGATCACCACTAGGACGACTACAAAATGCCCCACCGATAATTTTCGCTGGGATTCCATAGACTGGCTCCTTTCTCACTCCCCCGTCGGACTAAGCGGGTTTCCGCAAGGCGAACACGTTATAGAGAGGCACCCAAATAAGAGCAATGAACCAGCCGTAGGCGTAGCTCTCGACAGCGCCCAATAGAAAACTTCGGGCATCGATGAACTTGAAACCGGGCAGCAAATTCTGCCAGACCGCGAACATGGCATGAGCGGGAAATAGCAGGTCAAAGCCCACGCACAATGCGAATGCCGTTGCAAAAAAGATGCTGGTAGCATGACCAAACGCGGTCAACGAAAGACCTTGTTTCATCTTCAACTCCTCGGTTATCCGGAATACCGTGACGGATTGGCATCAAATTGATCCAGGCAGTCCCGCGAGCAAAACTTGAACTCCCGGCCGCGATAGCTGCGGCTATAGCCCTCACTCGGAGAGACGCGCATGCCGCAAACCGGGTCGGTCTCGGCATCGCGGGCTTCTCCTGTCGAGCCATGCCCTCCGTGGGATCCCTCTGAACCTCGTTCGGCCCGACCCTGTTGACCGTGACCGCCATGACCGTGCACCATGTGGGAACCGCAGCCGAAACGCATCATAAAGTAGAAGAGCAAGGCGTATCCGAGGACCCACAACAGACCTTCCATAATCCCCTCCTAAGTCACCGGGCCATAGGCAAACTCCGGAACTTATCGAGTCCTCACACCTTTCGACGCGTAGTCAGGACTCCCCAAACGATCACTGCCGGGCAGAACAGCAGAAAAGCAGCAAAGAGCCCGCTCCAAAATGAAAGCCCAAATGCCATCAGCACCCACGCAGCAACGACGACTCCCGTTGCCCCTGCAATCGCATTCCGATTTCCTTTCGATGCGAAGCTGTTGGCAGGCAGAAAAGGACTCAGGAGGCGCTTGTAATCCATACCAAGTAAGGAACATTGCTGCTCTCTTGCGACAGCATGAAAAGACGCTGAAGCGCTGCCAGCGCTAAAAAGTGACAACGAGCGCCGAGGACCTGCGGACAGAGTTGCGTCAAGAGGGCAGCAATTTGTGTTCTCCCAGACTATTTGTCGTAGCGCGCGAACGGGCTTTCGTGGTTTTGAACAAATTGGCAGCGACACGGTAGCGAGTGGTGAATATCCCAGAATTTGTCCTTCTCCCTGATTTGACTTAACTCCTTATTACCCCTGATGAAGGGCCCGTTGGCAGCACTTCGCATGTTCGGGGCTAGTTGTGGAGATTTGCGTGCCTTAACGCACTGAAGAGTGTTTTTGGAAAGGGAGACTATATGAAGAGAGTTCTAGCGATGTTGATGTTGGTCCCCGCGGCGCTGTTTGCTGGAGGCTTACAGGGCGGGCAAACGGCGCCAAAGCCGGGGATGGCGATGATGAGTTGCCCGATGAGTCTTCAGGGAACTTCTGTGACGGTTGCCGATACGGCAACCGGCGTCACTGTATCCATCACCACCAAACCTGAGAACGTCGCGGACTTGCGCAAACGCGTTGAGCAGATGGCAGCCATGCACAGCGGCCAGTCCTCCAGTGCCGCCATGATGCAAGGCCAGATGATGCCGGGGACGGTAAAGTACGAAGTCATCGAAAACGGAGCGAAGCTCACGCTCACACCCAGGGACAGCGCAAAGCTCGCGGAGTTCCGCACGCAGGTCCGGGCGCATGTCGAAAAGATGCAAAAGGGCGAGTGCTCCATGATGCAAGACATGATGCAAGGAATGATGAAGGGGATGGCCGGCACGGGAAAACCCGAAGTAAAGCCGGAGCCGAAAAAGGACGACGTGGATCACAGCGCGCATCATCCTGAAGAGAAGAAGTAGATGAATCCGCACGAGCAGCATAGGACGAACGCCGTTTACTGGGGCGGCTTCCTCGTGTTCCTCTCGATCTCCGTGGTCTTTCTGTGGACAGAGCACCGTGCGCATCTGCTGGGCGCGTTGCCGTACGCTCTTGTTTTGATCTGCCTGCTGATGCATTTCCTCATGCACCGCGGACACCGCCACGACTACGCCGCCGGCACTCCGGCGTTCATCCCGCGTTTTGGCCGGCATTCGCACCCGGAAGGACAACATGGGAGTGCACGTGCATGAGATGGCTCAAATCGATGTCAACGGTCCGTCCCCGGCCACAGCGGAGACCGTATTTCGCGTAACTGCTATCACCAAAACTTACCGGATGGGGGACATGCAGGTCGCGGCATTGCGTGGGGTCGATTTGTCCCTGTTAGCGGGAGAACTGGTTGTCTTGCTGGGCCCCTCTGGCAGCGGAAAATCAACGCTACTGAACATCATCGGTGGCCTTGATGTCCCGACCAGCGGTCAAGTGGACTACCGCGGCCACGATCTCACCGCTGCAGACGATAGCGCGCTAACGCGCTATCGCCGCGACCACGTCGGTTTCGTCTTCCAATTCTATAATCTGGTTTCGACTCTAACAGCGCGTGAGAACGTTGCTCTTGTAACAGACCTGTCAGAGCGATCATTCACACCGGAAGAAGCGCTTGATCTGGTAGGAATGGGCCATCGCCTAGATCACTTTCCGTCTCAACTATCCGGCGGCGAACAGCAACGTGTTGCGATTGCACGGGCGATTGCCAAACGGCCGGACGTGCTTCTGTGCGATGAGCCGACGGGCGCCCTGGACATCACGACCGGCAAGGTTGTGCTCAGCGCCATTGCCGACATCAATGCAAAGCTGAAAACGACGACGGTCTTGATCACACACAATGCCGCAATCGCGGCAATGGCAGATCGAGTACTGCAACTGGCAGACGGTCGAATCGTCGGAGACCAGCGGAATGCCCGCCGAGCCGTCCCGCAGGAATTGCAATGGTAATATCGGCGCTCGATCGCAAACTGGTTCACGACTTGGCGAAGATGAAGATGCAGGCGCTCGCCATCGCCCTGGTCGTCGCCTCCGGCATCGCGTTGTTCGTAGGGACGGCAACAACAAGCCGGGCGCTCAGGCTTTCGGAAGAACGGTTTTATGAGGACCATCGATTTGCGCATGTGTGGAGCCGTCTCGCTCGCGCACCTGAAACCGTGGCCACCCGACTCTCCGCTATCCCCGGTGTTACCGCGGTCGAAGGACGGCTCGTTGCGCAGGGAGTTCTGGACCTGCCCCACGTTGCCGAGCCGGCGACCGGATTGTTCATAGCCATTCCTCCAACACCCGGACATCGTCTGAACGACGTATATATACGCCGAGGTCGACACCTGGAGAGCGGAAGCGCCAACGAGGTCCTGGTCAACGAAGCGTTTGCTGAGAAAAATGGCCTGGCGCCCGGCGACGTCGTGCGGGCAATAATCGCAGGCCACCAGGTCGTCCTGCATATCGTAGGTGTGGCCTTATCACCTGAATTTGTGATGCCGGTGCCGCCAGGGGGCCTCGTCCCGGACGAGCGCCGCTTCGGCGTCTTCTGGCTTGCCCACGATCGACTCGCGGACTTGCTGAGCATGCAGGGCGCGACAAATGACATTGCGATTAGGGTCTCTGGCACGGAGCCGGAAGCGGGCATCATTGCCGCGGTTGATCGCGAATTGGAGCCTTATGGCGGACAAGGCGCTTTCGGACGAACGAGCCACCCATCGCACGTGATGCTCGAAGATCACATCACACCGCTCTCCGCACTTGCCGTCGTTGTCCCGGCTATCTTTATCGGCGTCGTCGTCTTTCTCATCAACGTGGTGTTATCGCGGTTGATAACCACAGAGCGCAGTCAGATCGGCATGATGAAGGCGTTTGGCTATTCGAACACGAGCATTGCGAGACATTATCTTTTGCTCGTCCTGAGCATTATCTCCGGCGGCATCGTCTTCGGCGTCCCCATAGGTGTCTGGATGGGGCAGTTCATGTCCGACTGGTTTGCTACTTTCTTCCGCTTTCCAGTTCTTGTCTTCCGACTAGAGCTGCCAATGGTCGTTGGCGGGGCGGCGGTCATGTTGGGAGCCTCCGCTTTAGGCGCGCTCTGGACGTTGCGTGGCGTTATCGACCTGCCGCCCGTTGTGGCCATGGCGCCTCCTGCGCCCACCTATCGGCCCACGGTCATCGACCGTTTTGGCCTGATCATGCACTTGTGCGCACCTTCGACCCGAATGATTCTGCGAAGCGTCACCCGACATCCCGGACGGGCTTTTTCGACCGCGGCGGGCTTGTCAGGGGCAATCGCGATTGTCATCCTCGGGGGCTTCCTTGCAGATGCCATAGATCGGATCATCGATGTCCGGTTTCGCGCTCAACAGAAGCAAGACTTGTCCGTGGTGCTGGCGCAAGCCCGATCTCTCGAGACTTGGCGCGACTTCGAATCGCTGCCCGGCGTCCGCCTTGCCGAACCTTACCGGGCTGTTTCGGCCCGCCTGCTTGTGGGTGAACGCTTCCAGGATGTGAGACTCATTGGTTTGGAGGAATCGAGTCAACTGCGACTCATTGTCGATAAGAATTACAGGACGATGTCCGTGCCACCGGAAGGTGCATTGATCAACGCATGGCTTGGCGCGCAATTAGGGCTGCGTCCTGGCCAGCAGGTCGCCATCGAGATACGTGAACGTCAGCGGCGCGTCGTAAACACACGCATTGCGGGCGTGATTGATGAGCCCGTAGGAACAGACGTCTACATGAACTTGCGAACGCTTGGCCGCTTGCTGGAGGAACCGAATACGTTCTCCGCTGTCAACCTGTTCGTCGATCCTGTGCGTGAACTTGAGCTCTTCTCGGTACTCAAACGTGCGCCGCAGGCGCTGGGGGTGGAAACTCGAAAGATTGCCCTTGCGAACTTTCGAGCCATGCCTGACGAGTCGATCGGATTCATCCGCCGAATCGAGACTATCTTTGCCATCATCATTGCGTTCGGTGTCGTTTACAACACGGCAAGAATAGCCGTCGCGGAACGGGCTCACGAATTGGCCACGTTACGAGTGCTCGGATATACGCGACGAGAAATTTCAGCCGTACTACTTGGCGAGATCGGCGTGTTGGCGGTACCTGCCATCCCAATCGGGTGCGCCCTCGGGTTTGGCCTTTCTGTGATCGTCACTTCCGCGGTATCAACGGATTTACTGCGAATGCCGTTGGTTGTGGCGCCTCCGACCTACGCCTTTGCCATATTAGTGTTTGCCGCTGCTGCGTTGGGGTCTGCACTGGTTGTCAGGCGCCGACTGGATCATCTCGATCTCGTGCACGTACTCAAAGTGAGGGAATAGTCATGGCACGCTCTTACAAGCGAAGGCTCGGAATTATCCTCTTGATGCTTGGCGCGACAGCCTTTCTGTTTTGGGAACTACAGCCACGTCCGATCACAGTTGCCATAACTCAAGTCCAGAGAGGTCCATTGTCCAGCGCAGTCACTGCGAATGGACGAACTCGCATTCGCGATGTTTATTCCGTGGTGGCCCCTGTCGATGGAGATGTGGAACGAATCGTTCTGAAGGTGGGCGACACCGTTGCTCAGGGGACCACAATTGCCCGAATCCGCCCGGTTGCCCCGCGGCCACTCGATGACCGCAGCCGCGCCGAGGCGGTTGCAGCAGTTTCGGCTGCGCGATCGGCGGTGACTCAAGCGGAAGCGAACGAGAAGGAAGCAGCTGCAGCCCTAACGCATGTCGAAAGTGAACTCGAAACAACACGGAAACTTGTGAACGAAGGTATTTCTCCCAAGAATGCGCTTGAGCATGCGGAACACCAGGTTGAGATCCGCCGTCAGGCTGTGGAGGCAGCGCGGGCGGCTATTCAAACCTCGAAAGGACAACTCGAGCGCGCAGAAGCGCTCGCCGCATCCACAGGCGACACATCCAATCAGCCTTCTATTCCGATTCGCTCACCTATCAGGGGGCGCATCCTGAAAGTTGTGCGCGAGAGCGGCGGACCGGTCGCCATGGGATCACCTCTTGTAGAACTTGGGAATACATCGTCGATTGAAGTAACAACAGATCTGCTGACCGAGGATGCAATGGCTATCGACCCTGGCGCCTCTGCTTTCGTTAAAGAATGGGGAGGCGATCCATTGAAGGCTAAGGTACGCAGCATCGACCCCGCAGCATTCACCAAAGTCTCTGCGCTTGGCCTGGAAGAGCAGCGGGTACGTGTGATCCTCGACCTTGCCCAAAAGGCGCCAGCAGGATTGGGACACGATTTTCACGTGAGTGTATCCATCGCATTATGGCACGGCGAGAATGTCCTCACAGTTCCATCGACGTCGTTGTTCCGCTCGGGTACTCAATGGGCGGTGTTTACAGTTCATGACGGGCGCGCCCACCTCAGGTTCGTCGAGACGGGACGGTCGGACAATTCCAGGACAGCCATTGACCGGGGACTGGCCGAAGGAGACGAAATCGTGACTCAGCCTTCCGACTTATTGCGCGACGGCAGTCGCGTGAGAGTTGCCCAATAACGTATGCGATGACGGACGCACGGAGAGACAGCATCATGGCTGAACAACGCAACAATGCTTTGGAACAGAGACTCGCGTACAAGAATGACGAATTCCTTGACAGCGAGGACGGGCGACCTCTGCGGATTCTCGCCGAGTACCTCGAGCCCCTTCGCACACTTCGGGAACAGCGGATTCATGACACGATCGTTTTCTTTGGATCGTCGCGGCTACGAGAAGATGCAGCCTTGGGCCACTATTACCGTGACGCGCGAGAACTTGCCAGGCTTGTCACCGAGTGGGCGAATTCGATATCGGATGTCGGCCACCGCTTCCTTGTTTGCTCCGGCGGTGGTGGCGGAATTATGGAAGCCGCAAACCGCGGCGCATCCGAGGCAAATGGAAGAACCATGGGTCTCAACATCGGGTTGCCTTTCGAACAGCGTCCCAATCCTTACGTCACACCCGAACTGAACTTCGAATTCCACTACTTCTTCATGCGGAAGCTATGGTTTGCGCATTTGGCCAAAGCGTTGGTCATCTTTCCTGGCGGATTTGGGACACTTGACGAACTCTTTGAGATATTGACGCTACGACAGACGGGTAAACTCGACCGCCGGATCTTCATTCTTCTGTATGGATCTTCTTACTGGGAGGAGATCCTTAATTTGCCGGCATTGGCCCGGCACGGAATGATCGCTCCTGAGGATTTGAATCTTTTTCGTTACGCCGATGATCCCGCCTCAGCGTTGCTTCTTTTGAAAGAGGCACTGCCTATTACCCCGGCGGGGCCAGAACCATCGTTCGCGAAATCTGTAACCTGCTGCAGCTCTGGTCAACACTGTTGATGGCAGTTTTTGTGGTGAGATCGGCTTCGGTGTGACGTCCTGGAAACTGCAGAAGGAGTTGTGGAGATATCTGCAGTCGATCCCGTTGCGTCCATACAGGCCATCGACAATCCCACGCTGGAGAGCATCGCGGCCCAAGTGCGCGAGAAACTCCGGAGAGCGATTGACAGGTTGTAGCAGGCTATCAGTTTGAGGAAGGGTGTGGAGTATAGGCAACAGCTGAATGAGCAAACTAGGCGGCGCGAGCCATCAGCCTATCAACCAGTCGTACTAGGGCCGCTATCCTCTCCGGCACTTGCCCGCACCCAAACTGCATGGTCAATCTGGAGAGCACGACGTTTCATTGTCCCTGTCATCACAGCCGTTTTGACTTCGAAGGGCGGCTCCTCTCTCCACCGGCCTGAGTTCTCTCGATACCCTGGAATATCGCCTCTCAAACGGCATCGTTTCCGTCCGATTTCAGAACTTCAGGAAAGGAATCCAGGCAAAGGAACTTGTTCCCGCTTCTTGGTAATCACGGTCGTGAATGGAAGCTGTCCATGGACGGAGTGGAACCGCCGACGCCGGCCTTTTCAGGTCGAGATTGCTGGACTGGATAATAGGACCGTACTACCAGCCTCACCGATTCAGAAACCGAACACAGCGCGTCGCGATAAGAATGGGCTCTGTGATTTTCCGCTGGGTTGACATTCTACTCGGCAGAGTGATGTAGTTCCGCCATCAGTCACCGCACCATACTTAGGGGGAAGTATGAACTTAAAAGCTTTTACCGCTGCAGTTGGATTTGTGTGTTTGCTCACATGGCCCTTGTCTCTTCCGGGACAGGTCATCAACGCCACATTGAGCGGTACCGTTGCCGATGCGTCAGGAGGGTTGGTCCCGGGTGTCGGCATAACCGCAAAGAACACGGATACGGGAGTCACTTCAACATCGGTGACCAACGAATCCGGAACGTATTTTTTTGGAAGCCTGCAGCCGGGACCGTATGACGTCAGCGCGGCACTGCCCGGTTTTCAAACTCAGACGATTCGCCTGAGTCTCGGAACGTCACAGCAGATTCGCCAGAACTTCACATTGCAGGTGGGCGCGGTGACGCAGAATATCGATGTGACTGTCGCTCCCGATCAGCTTTTGACCACGGTGGCGTCGTCCGTCGGTAACGTCCTTTCGGACAGGCAGGTTATCGACCTTCCGTTGGTCGGGCGCAATGTGCTGGATCTCGCGACAATTATGCCCGGCGTTGTGGGTACCGGGGGCGCGACGACGACCTTCGCCGGCATTCAGGCCGGCGGATCCGGCAATGTGAATCTGCAACTGGACGGCGTTACCGTCAACAATGGCCGGCACGCTCAGGGTATAGCGGCGGCGACGACGATCACTCCGGACATTGTCGAGGAAGTCCGCGTCGTCGTTGCTGCGGTCGATGTGGAGAGCCGGGGTTCCGCGCAAATCCAGGTGCGAACGCGATCGGGCACCAATCAGTACCACGGCAGCGCTGTCTGGAACATCCGCAACTCCGCTTTAAACGCCAACACGTGGGCCAATAACCGCCAGGGAATTCCCCCGACGTGGTACAACCGCCACCAATACACAGTGACATTTGGCGGACCCATCATTCGAAACAAGACGTTCTTTTTTGCATTCTTCGACGGGCAGAACGGGGTCCAAAAACAGAGTGTCAATGCCGTAGTGTTGACCGACCCGGCACGTCAAGGCAACTTTCGGTTTTTTCCCGGCGTGAATAACGGCAATGCCGATGTGAGGCCGAGTG